>NZ_JBRCEP010000088.1:0-24453 GCF_053491055.1 Gloeomargarita sp. | reverse complement strand
TCTCGGGCGTTACCAGCCCCACGGGCGGGTTGTTGACGCGCTCTTTGTCGCGGTGCTCGTAGGACTCGATTGCGCGTTTGGTATCGGTTTTCTTTCCTGCCATCCAGTCCTGCCTGTTGGGGTGGTCATGCACCGGTTGGGGAGTCTAACTATAGATTAACACCCCCATACCAATCCTATGGCTCGAAGCAAAAGTCACATAAAATTCTTCAAAATTAGCCAAATCCTTTCAATGGAACTAAATTTTGATGAACAAACAGGCAAATACACGCACACCAGTCCAACTTCTCATCTCTGAAGCTCGCACCCCATAATAACGCAGAGGACTGTATTTATTGTGCAATGCTAATAATTGGCTACAAACGATTCACTTCTAGATATCAAAGCGATAACGAATAGCTCCAGAATCAGGGTCGTTAGTAATTTCCGCAAGGCCTTCCCTCTCTGCTTCCTGAAGTAACTTTTTTACTTCTTGAGGCTCTAGCTGGGTATACATAACCGCTTGAGCAATAGATAAGACACCACCATTTTCCTTAGCCGCTCTGAGCAACCTTTGCATCGGAGTATCTGAAGTTACAACTGATAACTGGGCTTCCTGAAGTTGCTTGATTTGGGGAATGTCACCAAGATTCAGAGTGATCGATTGGTTGATGCTAGGGGTTCCACTCCCCAGACCTCTTAAATAGACATTTCGTCGGTCAACCATACCAGGAATGAGAAGCAGATCAAGTAACTGACCAATGTAACAAAAGCCAAGTGTAAAAAGGTAAATCAATCCAATACCAATATCTCCAACATAAAAACGCTGAGCACCACAAATCCCGAACAGACAGAGGCACCACAGTAGATATGCTGTACCTGAGTTTACCTGTTGCATATAGTCATTTCAAACAAGTTTGCGACATGCGCCTTTACCTGAAAACCCTGTCCTGGAAGGGGATACAGTGATGACCAGTGCCTCAAAGTGTTGCATTTTCCTGTGAAACGACTATAACTTCCTGCTCCCACTGCTTACAGCATAATATCTTATCATTACCCCCTAATTTTTTCGTTAGTTCCTATCTAATTTTTTTATACAAAAAGTTTTAGGCTGCATCAGATTTTTGGGCAAAAATAAAAATCCCCCACCCGTAGGCAGGGGATTGGGGTTTTAGCTAGGAATAAAACCTAGCCGAAAATGGACGCCGTCGAAGCAATCAAAAAGGCCGCATAGGTGAAGACATACCCCACTGTAAAGTGCGCCAGACCCACCAACCGGGCTTGGACAATCGACAGCGCCACCGGCTTATCTTTCCAACGCACCAGGTTCGCCAAGGGCGTGCGCTCATGCGCCCAGACCAGCGTTTCGATCAACTCCTGCCAGTAACCCCGCCAGGAAATCAGGAACATAAAGCCCGTCGCCCAGACCAGGTGCCCGAACAGGAACATCCACGCCCAGACCGACAGATTGTTCATCCCGTAGGGGTTGTAGCCGTTGATCAACTGGGAACTGTTCAGCCACAGGTAGTCCCGCAACCAACCCATCAGGTAGGTCGAGGACTCGTTAAACTGCGCCACATTCCCTTGCCAAATCGCCAGGTGCTTCCAGTGCCAGTAGAAGGTCACCCAGCCAATCGTGTTCAGCATCCAGAACATGGCCAGGTAGAAGGCGTCCCAGGCAGAAATATCGCAGGTGCCGCCCCGTCCCGGGCCATCACAGGGGAAGCTGTAGCCAAAGTCCTTTTTATCCGGCATCAGCTTGGAACCCCGGGCATCCAACGCCCCCTTGACCAGAATCAGGGTCGTGGTGTGCAACCCCAGCGCAATCGCATGGTGCACCAGGAAATCCCCCGGCCCGATGGTCAAAAACAGGGAATTGGTCCCCGCATTGATGGCATCCAACCAACCCGGCAACCAGACATTGCCGTAGTTCGGCCACGCAGTCGTGGCAATGCTGTCCGGATTCGACAACAGGACATTGAACCCGTACAGCGCCTTCCCATGCGCCGCCTGAATCCACTGGGCAAACACCGGCTCAATCAAAATCTGCTTTTCCGGCTGCCCAAACGCCACCACCACGTCGTTGTGGACGTACAGACCCAGCGTGTGGAAGCCCAAAAACAGCGACACCCAACTCAGGTGGGAAATGATCGCCTCCTTGTGCTCCAGCATCCGCGCCAGTACATTGTCCTTATTGGCTTCCGGGTCGTAGTCCCGCACAAAGAAGATCGCCCCGTGGGCAAACGCCCCCACCATCAAAAACCCAGCAATGTACTGGTGATGGGTGTACAGCGCCGCCATCGTCGTCTGGTCCTGCGCCATGAAGGCATAGGGAGGCAGACTGTACATATGTTGCGCCACCAGCGAGGTAATCACCCCCAGGCAGGCCAACGCCAGCCCCAACTGGAAGTGCAACGAATTGTTGATCGTATCGTACAGCCCTTCGTGACCCCGCCCCAGGGCGCCCCCAAACGGCGTACCCTCAGGCGGCCGGTGTGCCTTCAGGATTTCCCGGATGCTGTGGCCAATCCCAAAATTGGTGCGGTACATGTGCCCGGCGATGATAAAAATCACCGCAATCGCCAGGTGGTGGTGCGCCATGTCCGTCAACCACAGGGATTGAGTCTGGGGATGGAACCCACCCAAAAAGGTGAGAATCGCCGTTCCGGCCCCTTGCGCCGTGCCAAAAATATGCTGCGGCGTATCCGGGTTCTGGGCATACACCCCCCAGTTCCCCGAAAAGAAAGGCGCCAAACCTGCCGGGTGCGGCGGCATACTCAGGAAATTATCCCAGCCCACATGCACCCCGCGGGATTCAGGAATCGCCACATGCACCAGGTGCCCCGTCCAAGCCAACGACGACACCCCAAACAACCCTGCCAGGTGGTGGTTCAAACGGGACTCCGCATTCTTAAACCACGCCAGGGAAGGCCGGAACTTGGGTTGCAGATGCAGCCAGCCCGCAAACAGAGCCACCGCCGCCAAAAGCAGCAGGAAAATAGACCCCGCATACAGGTCATTGTTCGTCCGCATCCCAATCGTGTACCACCACTGGTACACCCCGGAATAGGCAATGTTCACCGGGCCAGCCGCCCCTTGCGCCTGCGTAAACGCCTCCACCGCCGCCTGCCCAAAATGGGGGTCCCAGATGGCGTGGGCAATAGGCCGCACATTCAGCGGGTCCTTGATCCACTGCTCAAAATTTCCCTGCCAGGCCACGTGGAACAGATTCCCCGAGGTCCACAGGAAAATAATCGCCAAATGGCCAAAATGCGAGGCAAAAATCCGTTGGTACAGATTTTCCTCCGTCATGCCATCGTGGCTTTCAAAATCATTCGCCGTCGCCAAGGCATACCAGATACGCCGTGTAGTCGGGTCCTGCGCCAAGGCTTGGCTAAATTTGGGAAACTTCGTTGCCATATCCTCTCCTATCCCTTAGCCGGAAACGGCGATAATCCGTGCCAGGAAGAACGACCAGGTGGTCACAATCCCCCCTAAGAGGTAGTGGGCCACCCCGACCGCCCGTCCTTGAATGATGCTCAACGCCCGCGGCTGAATCGCCGGCGCCACCTTGAGCTTGTTGTGCGCCCAGACAATCGACTCGATCAGTTCCTGCCAGTAGCCCCGGCCACTGAACAAAAACATCAGGCTAAACGCCCAAATAAAGTGCGCCCCCAGGAACATAATCCCGTAGGCCGACAGCGCCGAGCCGTAGGAACCAATCACCTGCGAAGACTGCGCCCACAGGAAATCCCGCAGCCAGCCATTAATCGTGATTGCACTCTGGGCAAAATTCCCACTGGTAATGTGGTTAATCGCGCCATTGGCATCCACCGTCCCCCAGATGTCCGACTGCATCTTCCAGGAGAAGTGGAAAATCGCAATAGACAGCGAATTGTACATCCAAAACAGCCCCAGGAACACGTGGTCCCAACCGGACACCTGGCAGGTACCACCGCGCCCCGGCCCATCACAGGGGAACGCAAACCCCAGATTCGCCTTATCGGGAATCAACCGGGAATTGCGGGCAAACAACACCCCTTTCAGCAGGATCAACACCGTCACGTGGATGGTAAAGGCATGGATGTGGTGCACCATAAAATCCGCCGTGCCCAACACCATCGGCATCATCGCCACCTTACCCCCCACGATCAGAGGTTCCCCGCCAAAAATCGGACTCACCCCCGCCGTCGCATAGGGAGCCGTCGCACCCGCCGCCGCCGCATGCAACCCCTGAATCCACTGGGCAAACACCGGCTGCAAACGGATCGCCGTATCCGAGAACATATCCTGGGGCCGCCCCAGCGCCCGCATCGTATCGTTGTGGATGTACAACCCGAAGCTGTGGAAGCCCAGGAACAAACACACCCAGTTCAAGTGCGAAATGATCGCATCCCGGTGGCGGATCACCCGATCCAACACATTATTCACATTCTGCGCCGGGTCATAATCCCGCACCATAAAGATCGCCCCGTGCGCCCCAGCGCCCACCACCAAAAAGCCCCCAATCCACATGTGATGGGTAAACAGGGACAACTGGGTGGGATAATCCGTCGCCAGGTACGGATAAGGCGGCATGGCGTACATATGCTGGGCCACAATAATCGTCACCGAACCCAACAACGCCAGGTTAATCGCCAACTGAGCATGCCAGGAGGTAGTCAAGATTTCGTACAACCCCTTATGGCCCGTGCCCCCAATCAGCAACGGGTCCCGATGGGCTTCCAAAATCTCCTTGATGCTGTGGCCGATTCCCCAGTTGGTGCGGTACATATGCCCCGCCACGATAAACAACACCGCCAACGCCAAATGGTGGTGCGCCGTATCCGTCAGCCACAGACCCCCCGTCACCGGGTTTAACCCCCCCTTAAACGTGAGGAAATCCGTGTACGCCCCCCAATTCAGGGTAAAGAAGGGCAGCACCCCCGACGGCACACCCCAAGGCACATGGGGGAACACATCCGCCATCAAACTCGGGTTCAAAATCCACTCATGGGGCAAGGGAATATCCGCCACCGTCGCGATCAATTTGCCCCCGACGGTCAACGGCGCCCCCGCATCAATCGCATCCAAACAGGCATTGATGGGCAAAGACACATGAATCTGTTGCCCTGCGTAGCCCAAACACCCCAACCCCAGCAGACCCGCCAGGTGGTGATTGAGCATCGATTCCACATTCTGGAACCACTCCAGCTTCGGCGCCGCCTTGTGGTAATGGAACCAACCCGCAAACAGCATCAGCGCCGCCATCACCAGCGCGCCAATCGCCGTGCAGTACAGTTGGAACTCATTGGTAATCCCATTCGCCCGCCAGAGTTGGAAAAACCCAGAGGTAATCTGAATCCCCTGGAATCCGCCCCCCACGTCGGCGTTGAGAATCTCTTGGCCCACAATCGGCCAGACCACCTGCGCACTCGGCTTCACGTGCAAGGGGTCCGCCAGCCAGGCCGAATAATTCGAAAATTTCGCCCCGTGGAAATACATCCCGCTTAGCCACACAAACACCACCGCCAGATGGCCAAAGTGGGCACTAAAAATCTTGCGGGAAATATCCTCCAGGTCGCTGGTATGACTGTCAAAATCGTGAGCGTTGGCGTGCAGATTCCAAATCCAGGTGGTGGTCTTCGGCCCCTTGGACAAAGACCGGGAAAAATGCCCCGGCTTCGCCCACCGCTCAAACGACGTCGGCACAGGGTCACGATCCACAGTCACCCTAACCTTCGCTTCCCGCTCCGGTGGACTGATGGTCATTCGAACGCTCCTCTCCTAATACGGCAAGGAATAAATTTCGGTGCTCCCGCCGCGCGACAGTACCGTCACGCCTTAGCCGGAACAGGGTCGCCCCCATTCCCGCCCGGTAACACCCTGAACTTAGTCAGCATTATAGGCTCCCCTCGCCGTCTGGTTCCGGGCGTTAATAATAGTTAAACTCCTTGTCCTTCCCCGCCCCTGCCTGCCACAAATAAACAAAAAATTTTTACAAAAATTTACATCAAACCGACAATTAGCTATAGCTATCCATTTTATTAATTTTATTAAATTTCTCTGTTGCGGTCTGGCCGGCAGGCGACCGGGGGCACAGGTTCGCTTGGTAGCTCCCCACGACGGGGTGGAAAAGGCCGCTCGCGTTAGCGGGACGTAGTCTTTGAGCGATTGGAGTCGCCTGCCAATGCGTGTTGGTGACGAAACAATCACCTACCCCGGTGAACGAGCCGGACGGTGCGAGCGTCAGTAAGCGGAACCTGGAGCCTTGGTGGCAAGGAACCGTCTCGGGGCATCTTGACCACGCCTTGGCGCGTCCGTTGGTGGACTGTGTCAGCATCCCCCGGCTTTAGGCGGTGGGAGTGCCAACCGGCGATTGCTCCCAGGCAAGCCGCAGGGAAGAACATTCAGCTCCGTCTGGGGGTTTTTTCGTGCCCGTAGATGCCCTGGAGCAACTGCGCCACCCGCTGCATATCCTTGACCCCAGGCGTTTGTTCTACGCCGCTGGAGACATCGATCCCGTAAGGGCGCGTTTGGGCAATGGCGGCGCGGCAATTTTCCGGGGTAATGCCCCCTGCCAACCACCAGGGCAAAGGAGCGTCGAGATGCCTGAGCAAGCCCCAATCCCAGGCGCGACCCGTACCCCCCAGGTGTTGGGGGTCATAGGCATCCAGCAAGAAGCGATCCACCCACGGAACGTAGGGAGCCATGCCCGCCAAACTGGTGGCATCCCGCACCCGGAGCGCTTTGATGATCATCACGTCGGGACAGGCGGCCCGGAGCGCTTGGCAATACGGGGGCGACTCCTGCCCGTGCAACTGCACCCCGGTAAACCCCTGGGTTTGCACAGCGGCAATCACCTCCGACAAAGGACACTCGGCAAACACCCCCACCCGCCAGACCGGATAGGCCGCCAACGCCTGGTTGAGTTGCCGTTGTTGCGCAGGGGCCACATAGCGGCGCGACGTCGGCACGCAGACGATTCCCACCGCCGTTACCCCCATCCGGGCAATCGCCACCGCCTGCGCCACCTGGGTTAAACCGCAGATTTTTACCTCCATCACCCCAGCGCCGTTCCCACACCGCCAAACATCAGCCAGGAGAGGAAGAAATCCGCAATAAAAATCGCCAGCAGCCCCGTGACCACCGCTGCCGTAGTGGATTGCCCTACCCCTTTGGCGCCGCCTGTGGTTGTTAGCCCCCAGCCACAGCCAATCGTTGCCACCAACATCCCAAACATGCCCCCCTTGACCAGGGCTTTGAACATATCCGCCGCCTCCATGAACTGCTGCACCGAGTCCAAAAACTGGGAAATACTGAGATTGTACATGCGATTGGCAATCAACACGCCGCCGCCAATCCCGACAACCAAAGCCACCACCGTCAGCAAGGGCACCATCAACATACAGGCCAACACCCGCGGCAGTACCAGGTAATCCACCGGGTCAGTCTTCAACATGTACAACGCATCAATTTGCTCGGTTACCTGCATCGTGCCCAACTCCGCAGCAAAAGCCGCACCCACCCGCCCGGCCACAATCACCGCAGTGAGTACAGGCGCCAACTCCCGCACCAACGCCAGGGCCAACACCCCACCGACCAAATTCCCAGAACCAAACCGGACAAACTCCCGCGCCACCTGAATCGTAAACACCATACCGACAAACAGACCCGTAAGGACCACCACCAGCAGGGATTCTGGCCCCACGATTGCCAGTTGGGCGACCAAATTGCGCCGGTGTACCCGCCCCCGCAACAAATGCACCGTCACCTGCCCCCACAGCAGTAACGTACTGCCCAACCGCTGCCCCCACCGCCACGTTTGCCCCAACGGCGCCATCGCCTGCTGTCCCCACTGCTGCCCCAATTCTAAACTGACCCGCCCCCAGAACCCAAAACCGCTTACCGCCGTCTGGCCCTTCGGGTACAATGGAACGTAACGCATTGTAACCCAATTGTTAAGTTTTATGTACGCACCCTGGTTCCGCCTGTTGCTTGCTGGCGTCTTGGTGTTGGGGGTTTGGTTGGGTGGTCCCGCACCGCTGCAGGCGGCTCCCCGCTACGTACAGGCGGAACTGATAAGTGAGGTGCAGACGGTGCAACCGGGAACCCCGTTCGCGGTGGGGGTACAGCTTCGCATTGCGCCTGGTTGGCATGTCTATTGGCAAAATCCAGGGGATTCTGGGGACCGGGTGCGCATCCAGTGGGAATTACCCCCAGGAACGACGGCGGGGGATGTGCAATGGCCCTATCCCCAGCGTTTGCCGGTGGGGCCTTTGATGAATTTTGGTTATCGCGACCAGGTGCTTTTGCTCAGTCAAATCAGGCCCTCTGCGGCGTTAACGCCTGGGCAAACGCTCACGCTCCAGGCGCAGGTCAGTTGGTTGGTCTGTCGCGAGGACTGCATTCCCGAAGCTACGACATTGACGTTGCGTTTGCCGGTAGCAGCGACGGCGCAAGCCAATCCCGCCGCCACAGCGGCATTTGCCCAGGTACGGCGGCAACATCCCCAGCCTGCTCCCTGGCCGGTTAGGTATGCGGTTCAGGGGGAACGGCTCACGTTGAGTTGGCCGTTGACGGGGGTCAAACAGGCGGCGTTTTTCCCTTGGGCAGACGGCGTGATTACCTATGCGGCGCCCCAAGTTTTGACCCAGACCGGCAACCTCACCCAACTGACGGTGACCCGCGGCTACCGGGAGCACCTGGCTACTGTGGAGGGGGTGTTGGTGGTGACGACCGAGCAGGGGACGCACGCCTACACGATGCAAGCGGTGCCAGGGGTGTTCCCAGCAGGCGGGGGGAACCTGGGGCGGATTGTGGGGCTAGGGTTTTTGGGCGGTTTGCTGTTGAATGTCATGCCCTGTGTGCTGCCAATTCTGTCCCTAAAAACCCTGCAACTGGCCGATAAGGTGCGGCAATCGCCGCGGCAGGTGCGTCTGGGGGGATTGAGCTATGGGGCAGGGGTGCTGGTGAGTTTATGGGTGGTAGCGGCGGTGTTGCTGGGGTTGCGGGGGTTGGGACAGCAGTTGGGCTGGGGCTTCCAGTTGCAATCGCCAGGGATGGTCTTGGTTTTGCTGAATCTGTTGTTTGCGGTGGGCTTAAATCTCTCTGGCGTGTTTCAGGTGGGGACAGGCTGGCTGGGGGTTGGGCAAAGCTTGACGGAACGACCGGGGTATGTGGGGGAATTTTTTACGGGGGTGCTGGCCACGGTAGCGGCCACGCCTTGTACGGCGCCGTTTATGGCCACGGCGATTGGGGCGGCCTTGACCTTGCCACCTGGAGAAGCGCTGGCCGTATTTACCAGTCTGGGGCTGGGGTTTGCCTGCCCGTACACCCTGCTGTGTTTTGTTCCCGGCTGGCGGCGCTGGTTGCCCAGACCAGGGGCTTGGATGCACACGCTGCAACGGCTGTTGGCTTTTCCGGTCTATGGAGCGGCGGCCTGGTTGCTGTGGGTGCTGACCCTGCAAACGGGCACGGATGGCTTGGCCGTGGGACTTACGAGTTTGGTGCTGGTGGGTTTGGCAGCCTGGCTGTACGGCCAAGGGCAGGTGCACCCAGGTTGGCGCCGGTTTAGCCTTTGGGGTGCGCTGTTGCTTGCCGGTTTTTGTCTCACCTTACCGGGGTGGTTGCCAGCGGGGGTGACGGTGGAACGACCGCCCGCACAAAGCCCGGCGGATGTGGTCTGGGAACCCTTTACGCCTGAACGCCTGCAGGCGCTGCGCCAACAGGGCCGACCGGTCTTTGTGAATTTCACGGCGGCCTGGTGTGTGAGTTGTCAGATGAACGAGCGGCTGGTTTTCCGCCATCCCGAAGTGCAACAGGCGTTTCGGGAGCGGGGCATTACCCTGCTGAAGGCGGACTGGACCCGTCAGGACCCAGCGATTACCCAAATCTTGCAGGGGTTTGGCCGTAGCGGCGTGCCCCTGTACGTCCTCTATCCAGGGGGCAACCGACCCCCGGTGGTGTGGCCGAGTCGGCTCCGTCCGAACCAGGTCACGGAATGGTTGTCATCGCAAACTGGAGGTTAACCATGGCGCGTTTCCCTTGGCTGATGCCGACGACGGCGGCGATGGTGGTCAGCAGTGTTGCTGCCCCTAGCTGGGCGACGGTGCGGGTTGGCAATCCGGCCCCCGATTTTACCGCCAAGACCAGCACCGGCCAGACCGTCCGCCTGAGCGATTACAAAGGTAAGGTAGTGGTGCTGGAATGGACCAACCACCAATGCCCCTTCGTGGTCAAGCACTACCGCAGCGGCAATATGCAAAAGCTGCAACAGGAAGCCAAGGCCAAAGGGGTCGTGTGGTTTTCCGTGGTCTCGTCAGCGCCGGGGCAACAGGGGTTTGTCACCGCAGAGCAGGCCAATGCGGTGGTCAAGGAGCAAAAGGCCAGCCCGACGGCGGTGCTCCTCGATCCCGAAGGCACGTTGGGGAAACTCTACGGCGCCCGCACCACCCCCCACATGTTCGTCATTGACCAAGCAGGACGGTTGCAGTACATGGGTGCGATTGATGATCAACCCAGCCTTGCTGAGCAAGACGTCACCAAGGCCAAAAATTACGTCCGCGCGGCCATTCAACAGATTTTGGCCGGGCAAAAAGTCACCATCAGTACCACCCAACCCTACGGTTGCTCGGTGAAGTACAAAAACTGAACAAAAACCAAAAGGTAGTTTGGGATATCCCCTGGCCAAACAGGGGGTATCCTCATGGCGTTCTCAATTGGAGAACCTCTAGGACACCCCATGCTTGCGCTTGCCACCGGGCATGATTATATAGCCAGGTAGGTTAAGGTTGTCGCCTTAAGATTTACGGCTACGCCACGCTTCGTTATGAGAAACCAATGTGGGGTTACGCCCAGCGGCCTATGTCATGTCAACCTTTGTATGCTTAGCTATAGTGCCTGTGACCAGAAACCATCACAAATGCCTGGATTCAGGTCATGGCGATTCCGTTTCCTCTTGCGGGGCAAAGGCATCGCAGTATCCTTCCGGCGCTACTTGCAACCCCATCAAGGGGGATTCCGGTTGGGTACACCGTTGGCCGCGGTAGAAACGACAGTGGGCACAGGAACGGGCAGGCGTCGGCGGTGCGGCCAACACCTCCTGGGGACTCAACCCCCGCACCAGCAGTTCCTCCCCCTGCCAGCGGGCTTCCACCAACCCGGTCGCGGCAAAATGCACCCAGCGGGGGTCACTGGTTACCGTCTGGGGCAACTCAATCCGCACGCCCGTGTCCGTCTCGGTCAATTCCCCCTCGTAACTGCCTGTGTGTTCCGGCGGTGGGATAGACACCAGCGGCATCCCCAAAGGCAAATCCAGCCAGGCCCCCGCTTGGGGAATATGGACGTGGTAGCGGTTGCGGATTTCCTCTAGAGCCGCCAAATCCCCCAAATCCGCCAGCGTCCCATCCACCAACACCAAATGCTGGGGGCGCAGGGTATGAATGAGTTGCAACGTGGCTACCCCGTCGTTGTGCGCCTGGAGCAGATAGGGGTGATAGACCCCCTGGGGCGGGGCGGGTTCCCCTTGCGGCCACAACACCAGCCAATCTTCCGGCTGGGCCAAGGCGTCTGGCTCCGGCCAGGTATCTGCCAGGACAATGTCAAACGCCTCCGGTGGTTCTGCCCCCCAACGAAAGCTTTGGGGATAAACCCGCTGGTCCCAAAACAGACTTTGGTGGCGGGCAAAATTCTGTACCGGCGCCGGTAAAAAAGCCAGCAGTTCCAGCAGGACATCACACCCCCGCGCCACCGCCGGTGCCACCCCAATTTTCACAGGCCGCCCGGTCAGCAAATAGTGCGTCCGCAGGACCAACAAAATTTCCTGCGCCGTCCCGATGGCCTCGGCGCCAATCCACACCCGTTGTCCTTGGGTCAAACCCCACACCACCAATTCCGCCAACTGCTGCTCCTGTTGCTTGCGCCGGGGATATTTGCGTGTACCCGCCGTGCCATCCAGGATCAACACATCGGGACGGATGCCCTGCAATTCCGCCAACCGCAACCCCTCGGTCAAGCGGGTATTGGCCAAAAAACAATTCCCCGTATAAAGCAGGGAAATGACCCGCCCTGCCGTCTGGTACTGCACCCACACCAAGGCCGCCCCCGGTAAATGGCCCGCCGGAATCAATTCCACCGTCACTGCCTCGGTCAACGGCACGGGTACCCGCCAGGGGAGAATGGTGCCTAACCCGGTCAATCCCGGTTCCACCGGCCAATTCAAGGGCAACAAGCGCCGGGTCACCTCGCTGACATAAATGGGCAAATCGGGAAACCCGCGGTGCAAGGCCAGCAGCCCCCGGCCGTGGTGGGGATGGGCATGGGAACACACGACCGCATCCGCCGGTGGTGTGAGGTCAAAATAGGGGTCAAGGGACGACAAACCACAGTCCAACATCAGGCGGTAATCGCCCAGGTACACCACCAGACAAACCCCCGCTCCCCCCTGTCCGGGACTATAGACCCGACACCCCAGGGTCATGGGTGCGCTTCAGTGTGCCGAGCCGTTGCCGTGGTAGTTGTCCGTGTCGTAAAACCCATTGCGCGTGCCAAAATACAAAGCCGCCACCGTAAATACCACCGTCAAACCCAAAATCACCGTCTTGACATCCATGCTTGCGCTCCAGCATCTCCCAGCTTCACCATAACCAAAAATCCCCCCCACCCGTCGGTGCCTGGGTGGGAATCCTAAAATTTTTCCCAACCGGCGCCCCAGGCCCACTTCGCCAAAACCCCTATGTTACAATGCTAGCTAGGCTAGGGGTGCCCCGGCGGGGCTGAGAGTATACCCTAAGAACCTGAACCGGGTCATACCGGCGGAGGGAAGCTGTTTTTTTGAGGTAATGATATGGCGCATTTACGTACTCAGTGGGTCGCCCCGCGGCGGGGTCAGGCCAATGTGACCCAGATGCATTATGCCCGTCAGGGTGTGATTACCGAAGAAATGCGGTATGTGGCCGAGCGAGAACAACTGCCGCCGGAGTTGATTCGGGCTGAGGTGGCGCGGGGACGGATGATTATTCCGGCCAACATTAACCACGAAAATTTGGAACCAATGTGCATTGGCATTGCCGCCCGGTGTAAGGTGAATGCCAATATCGGCGCTTCGCCCAATTCCTCGGATATTGAAAAAGAGTTAGAGAAGCTTTCTCTGGCGCTGAAATACGGCGCGGATACGGTGATGGATTTGTCCACCGGCGGCGGCAATTTGGATGAAATTCGCACGACGATTATCCGGAATTCGCCGGTGCCGGTTGGGACGGTGCCGGTGTATCAAGCCCTGGAATCGGTGCATGGGAATTTGGACAAGCTGGGGCCGGAGGATTTTCTGCACGTGATTGAAAAGCATGCCCAGCAGGGGGTGGATTACATGACCATCCATGCGGGGATTTTGCTGGAGCATTTGCCTTTGGTGAAAAACCGGCTAACGGGCATTGTTTCCCGCGGTGGGGGGATTATTGCCCGCTGGATGTTGCACCACCACAAACAAAATCCCCTCTACACCCATTTCCGGGATATTATCGAAATTTTCAAGAAATATGACGTGTCGTTTAGTTTGGGGGATGCCCTGCGCCCTGGCTGTCTGCATGATGCTTCGGATGCGGCGCAAATGGCGGAGTTGAAGACCCTGGGGCAATTGACGCGCCAAGCCTGGGAACACGATGTGCAGGTGATGGTGGAAGGTCCAGGCCATGTGCCGATGGACCAGATTGAATTTAATGTGAAAAAGCAGATGGAGGAATGTGCTGAGGCGCCGTTTTATGTGCTGGGGCCGTTGGTGACGGATATTGCGCCGGGGTATGACCACATTACTTCGGCGATTGGGGCGGCGCTGGCGGGGTGGTACGGGACGGCGATGTTGTGTTATGTCACGCCCAAGGAGCATTTGGGGTTGCCCAACGCGGAGGATGTGCGCAACGGGTTGATTGCCTACAAAATTGCTGCCCATGCGGCGGATATTGCCCGTCATCGTCCGGGGGCGCGGGACCGGGATGATGCCCTGTCGGCGGCCCGTTATCAATTCGACTGGAATCGGCAGTTTGAATTGGCCCTTGACCCGGAGCGGGCGCGGGAGTACCACGACGAAACCTTGCCTGCGGACATTTACAAAACGGCGGAATTTTGCTCCATGTGTGGCCCTAAATTCTGTCCGATGCAAACCAAGGTGGATGCGGAGCAGTTGCAGGAGCTAGAGCGATTTCTGGCCAAGCAGGGGTGATTCGCCCGATTGCCCCAGGGGAATTGCGCCAGTTGGCCGTCCTGTTGGCCGAGTGTTTCCCGCCGCCTTGGAATCCGGGGGGTTGGTGGACGACCCTATGGCAGCGCACGATTGAGCAGGACATTGCCCAACGGCTAGAGCGCGAGGGGGACAAGATTCTCTGGCTGGCGGTCTGGCAGGGGAAGGCGCTGGCGGGGGCGGTGGAGGTGAGCCAGCGGCAATGGCTGCATATTCAGTACATTTATTTGGCGAATTTGGCGGTTGCGCCTGCCTATCGTCGCCAGGGGCTGGGGCGGAAATTATTGCTGGCTGCAGAGCAAGCGGTGCAGTCTTGGCCCCAGGAATATCTGTACCTGCACGTGATGGAAAACAACCAAGCCGCGCGCAACCTCTACCAGGGGTTGGGCTACCGGGTGGCGCGGTGCGAATGGACCTGGCAGACGTGGTTTGGGGGACCCCGGCGCCTATTACTCGCCAAACCCCTTTGCCGGTACAATCAAGAATGTTCCCAAGCGTGAGTCCTGCTGTGAATTGGAGCCACATTCCCCCCCAACCTGCCGAAGGGCTGGTGAATCTGATCATCGAAATTCCCGGCGGTTGCCGCAACAAGTACGAGTTGGACAAAGCCTTAGGGGTCATCAAGTTGGACCGGGTGCTCTACTCGGCGGTTCATTACCCCTACGATTACGGGTTTATTCCCAACACCTTAGGCGATGACGGCGACCCCCTCGACGGTTTGGTGATGATGGATGAACCCACCTTTCCCGGTTGCCTGGTGACGGCGCGCCCGGTGGGGCTGTTGGAGATGGTTGACGGGGGCGAGCAGGACGAAAAACTGCTGTGTGTGCCCGCAGACGACCCCCGTTATGCCCAGGTCAAATCCCTAGGCGACGTGGCGCCCCATCGGTTGGCGGAAATTGCCGAATTTTTCCGCACCTATAAAAACCTGCAACACAAAAAGGTGGAAGTCGGGGAATGGAAGGATGTGGATGCTGTCTGGCCCCTGGTGGCCCACTGCGTGCACGCCTACCAAACACACAAGGGTTAACTGGCAACTCCCGTGTGGCGCACCTTCCTACTCAGTAAACTGCACAATGCCACCCTCACAGGCGTCCATCTGGATTACAGCGGCAGCATTGCCATTGACCAGGATTTGTTGACCCAAGCGGGCATCTTACCCTACGAGCAGGTGCAGGTTGCCAACATCACCAACGGCCAACGCCTCACGACCTATGTGATTGCAGCGCCAGCAGGTTCCGGCCAAGTGGAACTCAACGGCGCGGCGGCCCACTGCGGTCAGGTGGGGGATCGTCTAATTATCATGAGTTACGGGTTGCTCAGCCGGGAAGAATGGCAACACCATACCCCCAAGGTGCTCATTTTGGATGCCCACAACCGGATTAAAGAAAGCCGCTCTGAAAGACCTATACAACAGTGACACACTCCCAACCCTCATGCTTGCATACGCTATAATGGGGAGCCTACGCAAGAACCCTTTGTGTTAGCGAAGCGGGCCGTTAGGAATGGAGACAGGGGATGTCCCACGGTGTGATTACACCAAATTCCGGCAACGCCGTTTGGTATAACCGCCATCACTGTAACACTTTCTTGCGGGGTTGACACTCCCACTGCCCAAAGACGGGGGATGCTGACGCAGTCCCCAAACGGACGCGCAACCCCTACACCGTTCCTTAAGGTTCTGCACTGTTCGCGTCAGCGGGGACGCACCGGTCGGGTTTTTCACCGGAGTAGGTGCAACGCCGACGGCCCACTCAAGCGACCGCCTGGGAACGGTACGCCTCGCCGATAACCATACCATTGATGAGCAACTAAAGTTGCTTAAAGGCTTTTCCGCCCCGTAGTACGGAGCTACCAAGCTATTCTGCGGTGTGATTTGTTTACCTTTAACACCCGTTTTTATACCCTCGCTGACCTGCCGGCCTTGATGGGGGCTTTAGACTTTATCTATAACCAGTTACAAGCGCAATTGCTCAGTTGTGTGAGCTAGGGAGGAACTGCCGTGACAACGGAAATTCTGGAAAAGCCGAAAACCGGGGGACAGCGCAAGCACGCCCCCAATTACAAAGTACTGTTGCACAACGACGACCACAACACGATGGAGTATGTGGTGGAGTCGCTGATGAAAACCGTGCCCAGCCTGTCCTGGATGGATGCGGTGGCGGTGATGCTGGAGGCGCACAATACGGGGGTGGGGTTGGTGATTGTCTGCCCGTTGGAGCCGGCGGAATTTTATTGCGAGGGGTTGCGGCGCCGGGGTTTGACCAGCACGATTGAGCCGGAATGCTAAAGGCCCACTTGCGCCGGTTGGCGACTTGGCCATTCCCCTTGCGACTGCTGGCATTTGTCCTGATTTTGTTGGCGGTTTGGTTGCCGGTGGTGCTGGCACTGTGGCCATTTTTGGGCACGGGTGACCAGGTGCGCCCTCTGGCAACTGCGATTCTTTATCTGGAATTGATGGGCATTTTGTACTGGTGGGGCCGGGCGGTACGGGGGGAACAGCGGCCCTGGCACTCCTACGGTTTGGCGTTGGGAGGACGCTGGTGGCAAGAAGCGCTCTGGGGTTGGGCGTGGGGGGTGGGGGCGTTGCTGGCATTGCTGAGTCTGCAGGCGGCTTGGGGTTGGTTGCAGTGGCACCATCGCCCGGAGATGCCAATTGTTTGGGAAGGGGTAGCTGTGGGGTTGGGGGTGGCGCTGGCCGAGGAATGGCTGTTCCGGGGTTGGTTGTGGCAGGAGTTGCGCCAGGATTATGGGGTGGCAGGGGCAGTCTGGGGCAGTAGTGGCCTGTTTGCGTTGGCGCATTTTTTCCACCCCCCGGAGGTAATTGCCGCTCTCTGGCCGCAGTTTCCGGGGTTGATGCTCCTGGGGTTGACGCTGGCTTGGGGACGGCTGGCTTGCGGGGGGCGCCTGGGGTGGCCGGTGGGGTTTCACGGGGGGTTGGTGGCGAGCTACTACTGGGTGCGGGTGGGGGGCTGGCTGACGGTGCATCCGGCGTTTCCCCCCTGGCTGACGGCCCTCGAGACGAATCCCTTGGCCAGTCCTCTGGGGTTGACGGCGATGGTGGCGGTGGCGGTGGCAACCCGCCGGTGGGCGCAGCGAACGATGCCGGGGTAATGGCAAAACGGGGGTTCTGGGTTGGCCTGGCGTTGCTGTTAACCGGTTGCGGTGTGCCGGTGGTGGCGGTAGCGCCGGGGTTTGAGCCTTTAACCCTAGAGGGACGGGCAGGGGGGGCAGTTGCCAGTGCGCCCTGTGGTTATGTGCCGCACCACCCCCAGCATCGGTTGCAGATGACCGCCGATATGGATTACCTGAAATTCGAGGTCAGGGACGCCCCCCGGGTGACGCTGCTTATCAAGGCGGCCGATGGCTGGTTTTGTGCCACCCCCATCCAAGACCGCCCGGCACAGATTTCTGGGTATTGGCAGGCAGGCGTTTATGACATTTTTCTGGGCAGTCTTGACCCTGGGCAGTCTCCCCCCTACCGCCTGGTCATCACGGGGGCAAAATCGCTTCCGTCAGCAGCGCCCCCTGCAAATCCGTCGCTTCCAGGTAGGCATCGGTGAGACAGGCACGGGTGAAATCCGCTCCCTGCACCAGCACTTCGTAGAGGGAAGCCCCGCTCAAATCCGCATCCACCAACGTGGCATTCGTCAAGTCCGCCTGGTTGAGAATCGCCCCCGCCAAGTTCGCACCGCGCAAATCCGCCCCCTGGAGCAACACCCCGGTCAAATCCCCCCCCGCCAGATTCGCCTGGTGTAACCGCGCCCCGGTGAGAATCGCCCGCGACAAACGGGCATCGCTCAAATCCGCCTCGCCCAAATTGGCTTCCCGCAGCGTGGCCTGTACCAAATTGCTGCGCTGTAAGACCGCCTTGTAGAGTTGCGTGCGGGTGAGGTTAGCGCGGCTCAAGTCCACGCCGGTCAAATCCGCCCGGGTGAGGTCGGCCTCCGTGAGATTGGCATGGAGCAAATCCACCCGGTCGAAAATCGCCCCGTTCAAAACCGCCCGGGTGAGGTTCGCCCCTTTGCAGTTGGTGCGGCTGAAATCGGCATTCATACATTGGGCTTCGCTCAAATCCGCATTGGCAAGATTGGCTTCGCTCAAGATCGCATCGCTCAAGCCCGCCCCCACCAGTTTCGCCCCCTGCAAAATTGCCCGACTCAAATCCGCTTCAAAAAAATTGGCCTGGCTGAGGTCGCTATGGCGCAAGGCCGCCCGCGTCAAATCCACCCGGGCCAGATTCGCCCCACACAGCCGGGCATTGTTCAAATTAGCGCCGGTTAAATCCGCCCCAGTCAAATCCGCGCCCCTCAAATCCGCCTCAATCAACACCACCCGGCTCAAATTGGCCCCCACCAGCTTGGCCCCCCGCAGATTCACCCCCACCAAATCCGCTTCGGTCAATTTGGCCTTGTTGAGAACCGCTCCCTCCAAATCCGCCTGGCTCAGATACGCCCCCACCAACTTGGCCGCCGTCAGATTCGCCTCCCGCAGTACCGCCTGGCTCAAATCCGCTTCCCGCAATATCGCCCGGCTCAAATCCGCCCGCGTCAAATTGGCCTGACCCAAGCCCACCCCGGCCAGCTTGGCGCGACTGAGGTTGATCTCCCGCAGGATGGCCAAGGCCAAATCCGCCCCGTTCAGGTTGGCCTGCCGGAAGTCCCGCTCCCCGTCGGCATAGCGCCGCAGCAATTCATCTGCATTCATGGCTTTATCATACAGGGATAGGTCAATGCCCGACGAGGGCCGCCCACACCGGCTCATCCATCTCAAAATTAGCGCTCACTGCCTGCACATCGTCCAAATCCTCCAACGCCTCCAACAACCGCAGCACCTTGCGCCCCCAGTCCACATCCGTAATCGCCACGGTGGTTGTGGGTTGCCAGCGGGTCTGGGCCGTGCCGACCCGATAGCCTTCCTTTTGCAGCGCCGTCACTGCCGCTTCCAAAGCCAGGGGTTCCGTGAGCAAGGCCGCCGTACCCTCCTCCCACTCATACCCGGTCGCGGGCACCAGCAGCGCCGCCGCCAGGAGGTCCTCTTCGCTGGTAATCCCCGGCAGTTCGATCCAGCCCACCTGGGTAAACATCCAGCCCACACAGCCGGTTTCCCCCAAATTGCCCCCGTATTTATTAAACGCCGCCCGAATCTCCCCCGCCGTGCGGTTGCGGTTATCCGTCAGGGCTTCAATCAACACCGCCACTCCCCCCGGCGCATAGCCCTCGTAACGCACCGCCTCCAGCCGCTCCGCATCCATCCCCAGCAACCCCGCCCCCTTGGCAATCGCCCGTTCAATATTCTCCTGGGACATCCCCGCCGCCTTGGCCTTTTCCACCGCCGTCCGCAGGCGAAAATTGGCTGCCGGGTCCGGCGACCCCAGCCGCGCCGCCACGATCATCTCCCGCGAAAGTTTGGCAAACATCTGTCCCTTGAGGGCATCCACCCGCGCCTTTTGCCGTTTGATATTCGCCCACTTGCTGTGTCCTGCCATCGTGCTGCTGGCCCTGTCAAACCCATGCAATCAAATTAAAGCAAATTCCCAGGAGTCAACTTACCGGCAGCGGCGGGTGTACCCGGGGAATGGTGTAGGTGAAAAAATCATACGCCAGCAGGGTATTGGGAAAAATTGCCTGGGCTTCCGCCAATAAATCGCTCAATTGCAAAGGATTGCCCGGTGCGTAGCGGGGGCTAAAGTGGGTGAGAATCAACTGCTTGACCCCCGCGGCCAAAGCCACCTGCGCCGCCATGGTCGAAGTGGAATGGAGCCGTTCAAACGCCAACGCCGCATCCTGGTGGGCAAACGTCGCCTCGTGCACCAACACATCTGCACCTTGGGCCAAGGCCACCGCCTGGTCGCAATAAATCGTATCCGTACAGTACACAAACGACCGCCCCGGTTGGGGGGGGCCACAAAACTCCCGGCCATCGAAGACCCGGCCATCCGGCAACGTCACCGTTTCCCCCCGCTTCAACTGCCCATAGACCGGCCCCGGCGGAATCCCCAACGCCTGCGCCTTGGCCACGTTAAATTCCCCCGCCCGTTCCCGCTCCGCCACCCGATAGCCAAAGGCCGGCACCCGATGCTTCAACGGCGCACAGGTCACCTGAAATTCCTCATCCTCATACACCAACCCCGGCGCCACCGGATGCACCTGCACCGGAAAGGCAAACCGCATCTGACTGTAGCGCAAACAGGCTTTGATGTACCCTTGCAAGTCCGCCGGGCCATAGATGTCCACCCGGTGATTGTCCCCCGCCAAGCCACAACTGGCCAACAGCCCCACCAGGCCAAAGATGTGGTCCCCGTGCATGTGGGTAATAAAAATCCGGCGAATCTGGCTGGTTTTTAACTCGCTGCGCAGCAGTTGGTGCTGGGTACCCTCCCCACAGTCAAACAGCCACACCTCCGCCCGCTGGGGCAACTTCAGCCCAATACTCGACACATTCCGCCCCCGCGTCGGCACCCCCGAACTGGTTCCCAAAAACGTCAGTTCCACCCCTCGTCTGCGGCCCAACCCTACTTCCCCAGTCTAACGAACCCCCGGTTTGACGCAAACCCCAAAACTTTCTAAAATTAAACTCAAGTTACAAAATGTAAATTTTGTTGCCCAATTGCTTAATTTACCGGTTTTTTGTGGAGTGGGATAAGCGATGGTTAAGCGATGTTCCTGGGTGATGGGGTGGGTGTTGGCGGTGGTTTTGGCTTGGGGGCTGGGGGTTATGCCCGCCTGGGCCTATGACAATCCCGACCTGTTACCCAGCCAGCCGACGCCGATTATTGACCTGAATCGTTCGCTTACGGACGTCCAGGAACAGGCGCTGGCGCAGGAGTTGGCGCAGTTTGAGCGGGAACATGGCTGGAAGTTGCGGGTGGTGACCCAGTACGACCGCACGCCCGGCAAAGCGGTCAAGGATTTTTGGGGTTTGGATGAGCGGAGTGTGTTGCTGGTGGCCGACCCCAGGGGGGGCAATTTACTGAGTTTTAATGTGGGGGATGCGGTCTATGAAAAACTGCCCCGCCTGTTTTGGATTGAACTGCAAGCTCGGTTTGGGAATATGTTTTATGTGCGGGAGCACGGGGAAGACCAGGCCATTATCCAAGCCCTGCGCGCGATAGAAACCTGCCTGGTGCGCGAGCAAGGGTGCAAAGTCGTCCCCGGTTTGCCCCAGGAGCAATGGCTGTTGACCTTGATTACGTCCCTGGTGGGGGGAATTATCTGTGGGTTTGCCGCCCAACCCCGTCGCCAAGGGCAGGTGATCGCCTGGCAGTGGGTGCTAATTTTTTCGCCCCTGTGGGGGATGCTTTTTATCTCCTTTGGTTTGGGGCCGGTGCTCAGCCGCACCAGCGATTGGTTGCCTGTTGTGCGTAACGTTGCCGGGTTTGCCATTGGTGCTTTGGTGGCCTACCTGAGTCCCCTGTTTGGGGAGCCTTTTCCCTCGAAAACCTGACGGGCGTGCTGGCGGGCGAGGGTCACATATTCCTGGGCGTGGGTGAGCAAGGCGGCGGCTTCTTGGGGGGTCACCTCCCGCACCACCTTGGCGGGCACGCCCAAGGCCAGGGAGTAATCTGGTAGGGATTTGGTCACAACTGCCCCTGCGCCCACGATGCAGCCTGTGCCTACCGTCACCCCATTGAGCACAATGGCCCCGATGCCAATCAACGCCCCTTGACAAATCGTCGCGCTGTGGATCACCGCCCGATGCCCCACCGTCACCCAATCCCCCAAAATGGTGGGTTCGCCGGGGTCCCCATGCAACACGCAGCCATCCTGGATATTCGTACCCTGCCCCACCACAATCGGGCTACAGTCCCCCCGCAGCACCGCCTGATACCAGACACTGGCATCCACCCCCAAACGCACATCCCCAATCACCGTCGCATTGGCAGCCACAAACGCGGCTAAATCCACCTGGGGAACGGCATTCATGGTTGGGCTGCCCCAGCCGCCCTGCGTTCTCGGATATACGCCCTCAACCTTGCCCCCTGCGCCAACTGTTCCTGAGGGCTAGGGCAATTGGGTAATCTGCGCGTCATGGCCCGCCCCAACGACTGCATGCAATTATAAATGTGCCGGGCCGCACCCTGAGCAGTAGCGTTCATCCCAACTGCCGTAGGCATCCTCATGGGAAATCCCATCTCCCTTCCCATGACGGAGCATCCTCTATAATAGTTACTTGAGCCTCTTGGCCCTGTGCATCCCTGGCGGTAACATTTTGCCTATGGCCCGTCGTTATCACATTGTCACTTTTGGGTGTCAGATGAACCGTGCCGACTCGGAGCGCATGGCCGGGATTTTAGAGGATTTGGGCTGGGAGGCAACCGCCGACGAAGACCAAGCCGATTTAATTCTGTACAACACCTGTACGATTCGCGACAACGCCGAGCAAAAAGTCTATTCCTACCTGGGGCGGCAGGCCAAACGCAAGCACCAAAACCCCGGTTTGACCCTGGTGGTGGCCGGTTGTGTGGCCCAACAGGAAGGGGAACGTCTGCTGCGCCGCGTGCCGGAATTGGATGCGGTCATGGGGCCGCAGTATGCCAACCGGCTGGCGGACATCCTGGCGCAGGTGGAACAGGGACAGCAGGTGGTGGCCACCGAAGCGATTGCGATTGTGGAAGACATCACCAAGCCCCGCCGGGACAGTCGGGTGACCGCCTGGGTGAATGTGATTTACGGCTGCAACGAACACTGTACCTATTGCGTCGTGCCCAAAGTGCGAGGTAAGGAACAATCCCGGCAACCGGAAGCCATCAAACAGGAAATTATCGGCCTGGCGGAACAGGGGTACAAGGAAATTACGTTGTTAGGGCAAAATATCGATGCCTATGGGCGGGATTTGGGCACGCGACCGGATGGGCGTTATCGGGTGACGTTGACGGATTTGCTGTATTTTATCCATGACGTGCCGGGGATCGAGCGGATTCGCTTTGTCACCAGCCATCCCCGCTATGTCACCGAGCGGTTGATCCAAGCCTGTGCGGAACTGCCCAAGGTGTGCGAGCATTTTCACATTCCCTTTCAGTCCGGGGACAACGAGATTTTGCGGCGGATGCAGCGGGGTTATACGCGGGAACGGTACTGCCAAATTATTGACAAAATTCGTCATTATCTCCCGGATGCGGCCATCAGCGCCGATGCGATTGTGGGGTTTCCCGGCGAGACGGAGGCGCAATTTGAACAGACGTTGGATTTGGTGGCGCAGATTGGCTTTGACCAAGTAAATACGGCGGCCTATTCGCCGCGGCCTGGGACACCGGCGGCCACGTGGCCTGACCAAGTGCCGGAGGAGGTCAAACAAGACCGTTTGCAGCGCTTGAATCATCTGGTGGCGCAGGTGGCGGCGCAGCGCTCGCAACGCTATCTGGGGCGGGTAGAGGAAATTCTCATCGAGGGGGTCAACCCCAAGAATGCGACGCAGGGGATGGGGCGTACCCGGACCAACCGGCTGACTTTTGTGGCGGGGGAAACCCAGTTGGGGCAGGTGGTGCCGGTGCAGATTACGGAGGCGCGGGCGTTTAGCCTGACGGGGGTGCCGGTGGCCAGACAGGTCGGTTAGGATTTGGGGACAAGATAGCGAGATAGAAAGATAGAATTTGTGGCTATGTTGTGGAGGTTGCGGTTTTGGTGCTGGCGACCAAAAGTAAACTGGCCGGTTCGGCCTGCGAAACTACCCAGAAAACCCTGGTGAGGGTTTTTGCAGCCCTTGATAACAAAAGCTGAAGGAGCGTTGCAGAACTTGGTGGTCTTGGTTCGCTTCTATCCAAATGGGGGTAAAAGTATCTTAGGGAAAGGAAATTTTTGGTGATTTGAAGCAAACTCGCATCGCTGTTGAACAGGGGGGGAGGTATCAGCCAATGCTAAAAATTTCTCAAAAGATTCTTGCCCGGCAACCATATCTTTAAGATTCAACGCTGCTGGCGATGACAAGGTGTGTACACTAAAGGCAAGGAGGGAGTGCTGATTCATTCTTGCGTTGCTTCTTGGTTCGCCCTGGCAAGACTGACGTTGGTTGCCAAGATACCGATACGGTCGGGAGTGCGGTGGTAGATACGGTGCGGCGTTGGTTGTTCCCGTTTGCGGACCCGCAGGTGGCGGAATGGTCGGCCTCGGCGCGTTGGCTCCAGCGGTTGACGTTTCTCTGGCTGGCGGTGGGGTTGGTGGTGTTGTTTTCGGCGTCGTTCCCGATGAGTGTGGCGGATCATGGGGACGGGTTTTATTACATCAAGCGGCAGGTGGTTTGGGCGGTGTTGGGGGTGGGGG
>NZ_JBRCEP010000087.1:0-13864 GCF_053491055.1 Gloeomargarita sp. | reverse complement strand
GCCCCACCCCCACCTGCGTCGCACTCAACCCCACCTGATTCACAAACACAATCGGGGCATAAAACAGCGTAAAGCCGCTGCCCAACTGCGAGAGCAAGCGGCCTCCAAACAGAACCCAAATTTGGGGATGGAACACCCTAGAAGCCCGCCCCCGGCTTGAAGCTGGGCACCACCAGGGAATCGTCCTGCTTGGTCAAGCGGTTGTACAGCCGTTCCGTGTTGGGGAAATTGGCCGCAGGCAGAGTGGGATAGCGGCGGTAGGGCACCACATCCTCCCCAAACACCTGCGCATACTCAGGACTGCCCACCAGCGCCTCGATAAACGCCTTCAGCCCTTGCGTTGCCAGGATTTGGTTGTAATAGCGAATTTCCTGTTGATCCTTGGGCGCCCGGCCCAGGAAATGCTTGGTGCCCAATTCGATCACCTTGGTATTGGGATAGGGCGTGTAAAACTCCCGCAGATACAAATCCGACTGCCCCAAGCCGATGATAAATTCCCGCACCGTAATTTCCCCATTCGCCAGGCGGCTCTCTAAAGCCGTAAATTCATTCCCCACCACATAGGGTTCAATATCCCGCTCGAAAATTTGCCGGTACGCCGCCCGGATCACCTGTTCTAGGGCCACCTTATCCGTCCGGCTGGTGAGCTTAAAGATTTTGGTTTGCTCCCGCTTTTTGGTCACCCCCTGGTTGATGCGGAAGGCAATATCCGGTTCCGTCCGCAGATTGCTGGGCGTGCCCAGTTGCACAAACCGGGGGGTTTCCTCCGGCGTGACCGTCACCCCCACCGCCCCAATCGTGCCAGGGCGCAAATTCCGCAACGCCACCCCCTGGGGCGTGAGATAGCGCTCGTACGGCACCGTATCCTCGCCAAAGACCTCCGTGTACTCCGGGCTGTCAATGAGGGCATCAATCAACCCATAAAACCCCTTTTTGGCGCAAATGTCGTAGTAGGCATTCAGTTCCTGCCGCCCGTAGGTAGGCCGCCCCAACAACCGCCTGTGGATGTACTCCACCGCCTTGCACACGTACAGCCGACTCCAGTACAAATCCCGGAACACATCCGAGCGCGCCAACTGCCGGACAAACTCCCGCACGGAAATCTCCCCATTTTCCAACTTGATTTCCGCCACTTTTAACCGCTGCCCCTCATAGACCATCCGGCCAAACACCTGCAAATAGGCCGCCCGGATCACCGCCTGCGTAGACACCTCGCTAAAGCGCACACTGGCTTGGGTGCCCGTCTGCTTATTCCCCACCCGGGGCGTCTGGGTGAGCTTAAACACCTTTGGCCCCAAAGAACCAGGCGCTTGCGCCCGGGCCGCCGGATTGCCCACCTGGTTGGTGATCCCCGCCCCCCGGCGAATCAAAATCCGCCGCACATCCTTGCCAATGGGAGCCGGCGCCGCCTTGGGATTGACCGTATCCTTGGGGAAAATCGCCCCAAACTGAATCTCCAACGGGTCATTCCCCACCCCATAGGCATGGCGGTCCGGCAAAGGCCGCTCATATCCCGCAAACAAGGTCACAAACTGGGGCACCTTGCGAAACGGCGCGCTGTACTTAAACAAGTCAATCTGCGCCCCCCAATTGCGACACTCTTGGGCCTCAATCCCCAGCCCCCGCAAATAGGGCACCGTCTCCTCGCCAAAATAATCCGCATACTCCCGCGAATCCACCAGGGCATCCACCAAACGGTTGATCCCCCCCTCGGAAATAATGCTGAAATAGCGGCTAAATTCCTCGCGCGAACTGATCCCCCGCCCCAGAAAATGACGAAAGGCCAACTCCACCACCCGACTATTGACAAACGGCATCACAAACTGCTGGCGATACAGGGGCGATTTCCCCAAGCGGCGGATAAATTCCTTCATGGAAATTTCCCCGTTTTTTACCTTCGATTCCAGGTCGGAAATGCCCAAACTGTACCCCTTGACAATATCCCGTTCAAACACCTGCCGATAGGCCGCCCGCAGCACCGCTTGTTTTTCGGCCTCCGACAAACCCGGCTTCATCGCATAGCGCGGCCGTCCCACCGTCGCTGCATAGTACACCTGGGGCAATTCCAGCCCTTGCACATCCCCGGAAGGACGCTGGCGCACCTTATTGGAGGGTGCAGGGGCAATGAATTCGCTCAACACCACATCGAAATAACTGCCCACCATTTCTTGAATCTTCGCATCGGCCCGGAAATACCCCACCGCCGCCCGTTTCATCTCTTTAATCGCCACCACCGTTGCCGCCGTCGAACAGGCCTTTTCAATAATTTCCCGCAGCCCCCGCACATTCACCGTCAAGATGTTCGGGTCACCCGCCACAATCGCATAGGTGATATAGCGCAAAAACCAACTCAAATCCCGCAGGGATTTCTGCATATTACTGGCGCCATAGCGGGAGATATTAATCGGTTGAAACCCAGGAGGAATCTCCCCACCCGCGGCACTAAAAATGTTGCGAATTCCCTCAAAAAAGCCCCCTTGACTTTCCACATAAAAGGCCGTCCCCAACTTCATGGCCTCTTTCATATCCAGGCCATCGGTCACCTGCACATCTGCCGGTTTTTCCAGATAGGCCATCGGCGAACCCCCGACAAAAATCCGGTTGGCCGCCCGGGACACAATCACCTCCGAATTGAGGGTCAAGACCGTCGCCACCTCCAGCCGTTGCTGCCCCGAAGCCAAATAGGTTTCCAGTTGTTGCAATTCCGTCTGACTGGGGAAACGGTCTTCCTGCTCCGCCTGGGCAATCGTTTCCACCCCAACGGTGCGAAAGAGCTGGGGTTGCACCACCGGACTCCCGCCACTGGCCTTGACTGTCATGACACGGCTCCTTGCTTACACATGGACTCTTCCCCAGTGATCATACCGGGCAGCGCCCCCCACCTGAGAGGCAAGTAACGGTTTGTTACAATCCCGTTGTCAAGAACAATGAGCCAACACCTGCCGATAGAGCTGAATATACCGCTGGGCTTGCAAGGTCAAATGATATTCGGTCACCGCAATTTCCCGACAATTTTGGGACATTGTATGGCGAGTTGCTGCATCGCCTAACAATTGCTCAATTTTGTGGGCTAAATCCTGGGGATTTTCCGGCGTTGCCAATAGGCCCGTCATCCCAGGACGCACCAGCTCCGGAACGCCACCCACAGCGAAGGCAACCATAGGTGTACCACAGGCCAGCGCTTCTTGCAACACCAGCGGTAAATTATCCGCCCGCGTGGGGAGAATCAATAGGTCCGCCGCGGCAAAGACCATCACTTTTAAGCGGTCAATGCCAACATAACCGAAGCAAACCACATCCACCTGCAACTCTTTTTTCAGCACCTCGCCGCCCTCTCCCATCACCAATAAAACAATTTCTTTTTTCAAGGGATCGGGTAGCAAATTAATCGCCTGAATCAGTAAATCGGCCCCCTTGCGCGGGTCTTGTAAATTTACAGACGAAGTGAGTAAAACATACCGGTAATGCTTAATTTGTAAACAGCGACGGCATTCCTGTTTATCCAATGGGACGTAGAGGTCAACATCAATTCCGTGGGGAATCCAATGGATGGGAAACCGATTGAGCATACTTGACTTGGCTTGCTTCATCAACCATTGACTGGGGGTAACAATGGTTAAATGAGACCGCTCATAAGTCCAATGTTTTAACCACCATTCTAACCGCGTGTTATCCCTTTTGATAGCCGGATAAGTCTCTGGATAAGGGCATTGACCACAGCCGCTTTGCCAACGCTGACAGTCGAAACTATAGGCACAGTGTCCGGTAAAACTCCACATATCATGCAGGGTATAAACTGCCGGTTTATGGCGCGTCAGATGCGGGAGAAACAAATAATTAAAATAGCCGGTGTGGAGATTGTGTAAATTCAGAATATCTGCTTCTTGATAGAATTTATGGCTAGGAATTTTCCAGGTTGCCAGGTGACTCACATAATTTAAGCCCAACCCATCTGTGATATTTTTCAGTAAACCGGTCAAGGGATAATTTCGGCGGGGCACTCTTGCTACTCGTGGGTCGGTGGTTTGGGGAATACCTACTAACAGTTTAGAATCAATTCCCTGGCGCAGGAGACCTTGATGTAAACGGTAACCCGCAACAGCCGCTCCCCCTCCCACATCCGACTGATTAATATGCAGAACGTTCATGGGCTTTTCGCCATAACAAACCGCATACCCTCCCCAAAGCGTCGTTTGGCTATTGGGTTTTGAAAACCCGCCACATGTACGTTTAGACCACCCATACCACGTGTGTATAAACAGGGATTTTGCCATGGCAGCAGCCATGTCGGTCACCGGGTACAAAAGGGGTTCGTGCTGTGGGTATTCCTCCTGGCTGGCTGAGATGGTACGGCAAGAACAAATAGCCCCTTTTTGCCAGCACCCTGCACGAAAAAGCACTGAAATTTTCCATAACGGTTAAGCAGCCATGCCCAACAGGAGGAATAGGGTGCCACACAACAGCAATAAAACGCTGCCAACCCACCCCCAAAATCTGGGGAAACTGGAAATGCGGCGATTTGCCAGGCGTAGTTGAATCATATCCATATAAGAGACCGCCCCCCGGCGGAACCAGCCTACAACTTCTCCCCGTCGGCCAATCAACCCCTTGACTTGGTTGGCACCAAATAAGAAATTTCCTAGGGCACCAAATCGAGAAACATAACGCAAAAATATCAACCCGGTTTTGTCCTGAAATTGCAGGTCAGAACCCCAGATATAACCACTGTCCCCCCGCCCGATCACTTGCCCTTCCAAGCGTGCCGGACGCCCCCGCAATGGACTCGCATAGGGGTCAGACATGAGCGTAAGTACATCCATCGCCGGTGCTTGGCGGAAACTCGGATACATCACCCCCAATTTGATTGCTTTTCCTAGCCCCCAACCCAACAACCATGACCCCAAAATCAACACAACTAGTTTGAAGTCATTATTCCCAGCCACTAGCCCTGCCGCGACAATGCCAGTCACCAGGCCCAAAAATCCTCCCAACCGGGGTGCTGCGTAAACCAAAATATCCAAAATAAAGCCACCGTATAAGCGTCCTTTGTCGAGATGACGCCCCTCGCTGACAATTGCTGCCATATTAAACGCTGCCGGTTGGCCCAGCACCTCCGCATAGTTCGCCAACGCCCGAATCCGCTTGCCCGTCAGGGGATGGGTCGAATTTAACTCCATCCAGGTCGCCCAGGGGTTGAATAAATCCCACAAAAAGACCCGTCCCACCGCCTCCGTGCCCGCAGAACCATAGACCGTCCCCGTGGCCACCGCCGCTTTCGGGTCAAAAATACCCAAGGCTCGCGTGCCCTCCAAAACCCGGCTTGGCGCCGCCGCTTTTTGGCTCTGATCCACAATCCCATAAGCAATTTTCACCAACGCCCGCGACAAGGCATTGGGATTGCCGGTGGCTTCAGCCGCAAAATGGTCGGCAAAATACTCCCGCACCCGCGATAAATACAACACCAAATACGTACCGACGACATAAAAAATGTAGGCAACTAGGGCTGCTGAAGCTGCCAGCTTTGCTCCCTTACTGTCCCTGTCCCCCTTGCCTATTTCCTGCAGAAAAACATACAGCAAATAACAAATTTGCACCAAGGTCTGCGCCAGGGTCATGACGGCAAAATCCCAATGCACCACGTGTCCCAATTCATGGGCATAAACCGCCGCCGCTTCCTCATCGGCCAAATAGGTAAATAACCCCTGACTGACTACCACCCGGGCCGTACGGGGCAGGGAACCATAGGTAAAAGCAGTGGGATTTTGGTCATTAATTAACCCCAATTTCGGTATTGGTAGCCCCTTCTCTGCACAAATTTGCCGAATAATGTTTGCCGAAGCCCGACTCTGACGCTCAATATCCACCAGAGAAACCCAACGGGTGCGGTAAAAGCTCCCTTGAATCACATCCATGATGTAGGGAGCCAGAAAAAAGACAATGCCGTTGACAACGATGGTGATCACAATGGCTTTGAGCAGTTCCTTCGTCGGGTCAGCGCTATCAATAATCAGCAGAACCGCCAAGCCCAAGGTAAAAACCATCCCCACCAGCAACCCTAGGGTTACCGTGGAAGCTAAAGCTAAATTGCCGATGCCAGCGGCCAAGGGAAGGGGTTGACGGGCAATCATAAGAACACTCCGGGGGCGACACCTCCATTGTATAGACTCCCAAGGTAGTGTCAACCCACAGGACGCCGCAGAAAAATGAAATTCTGCTAAAGGCCTAGGTCCCAATGGATGCCGTTTTCTTTTCAGGAGCTTTTGCGTCGGCAAGGTGGGGTTGAATCTGCAGATTAAACAGGGACTCAAACCAGGTTTTTTTATAACTTAAATTCCATAACTCTAACGCACAGTCATCTCCTGCGATTTGTGGGTATAAGTACAGATGCAAATAGGGGGGTTCTATCCGACATTCCAGATGCGCAATGGCCCCAATTTGACGCCGATCAAGGGCAACGGCAATCCGCAAAAAAGCACTCAAGCGATCTACAATCGCCCGGTCCGCTTTATCCAGACGCGCATAGCCTTCGTGTTTACGTTTGGGGACGCTCTTGCGATGGTAACGGGCAATGTTGGCAATCATTTCAATTTCTTTTTCCGTATAGCCGAGCAATTCCCCATAGCGGATGAGGTAATAGGAATGTTTGTGATGGGCATCATGGCTGACAAAATGACCGCAATTATGCAAAATGGCCGCGGCCCACAAATAGGTCCGTTCTTCCCTGTCGCCCGGATGCAAAATCCCCTGGGTTTGGTCAAACAATTCCAGGGCTAACATGGCCACGTGTTTGCTGTGATCCAATCGCACCTGGTATTTATCCGCCAGTTTGTAAACACTGCGTTGACGCACGGAACTCTGATAGCGCAAATGGTCGGCAATCAAGCCATGATTGAGCATCCAATTGACAATAATGCCTTCCCGTAAGGCCCGCTCGCAGTAAATGATGTGATCGCAATTGAGTAGGTGCATGGCCTCCTGCAAAATCACAGCTCCGGCGAGAATAATCCCGGAACGTTTGGCAGGTAAACGCAGTTGTTCTTGCCGCTGCTGGTCGGATAAACTCCGCAGTTTTTGCACCAGGTTTTGCACCTGATTGCGGGTGAGTTTTTGTCCTTGTAAGGGTTGCGGTGGCGGGGCGTTGTTGAGGTGGGCCTGGAGGAGAAAGAGGGCTTCAATGGTGCCGGAGGTGCCAATCATAGGGACGCTTTGCCGGCGCAACTGCTGGCGCAGGTCGTAGGTCGGCCATTCCAACATCCCTTGCACATAGGCGCGTAACCATTCGTACTCGGCGTTGCTAATGGGGTCGGTGGTGATCAGTTCCTGCGTCAGCCGCACTGCCCCGACTTTGACACTGCTTAGGTACTGGGGTTCACCCCCATCGCCCAGGATGAGTTCGGTGGAGCCGCCGCCGATGTCTATCACAATGTGGGGCTGCCGGTTCAGTTCCATGCCGGATAAGACCCCTAGATAAATACAGCGGGCTTCTTCCACCCCGGAGATCACATCCACGACCAAACCGGTGGCGGCGGCGACCTGTTGCAAAAATTCGGCGCCGTTGGGCGCTTCCCGCACGGCGCTGGTGGCGACGGCAATGGTGACTTGTGCCTGGTGAATTTGAGCCAGGGTCAAACAGCGCTGGAGGGCGGCCATGGCCCGGTTCATGGCCTCTGGGGTCAAATTCCCGGTCTGGGGACAGCGTTCGCCCAGGCGCACGGTCTCTTTTTCGCGGGTAAGGACGGTAAAAGCGGGAATCTGGGGCTGAATCTGCACCACCACCATGTGGATCGAGTTGGTACCCACATCAATCGCCGCTAAGACAATCGGTTCATTGGCCCCCATGCCCTTCCTTAAGACGTTCTTAAACTCTATCTTAGGGGATGTGGGACACTCGATTTGGCGGCGTGATCCGCGCTGTTGGGTGGGGTGCTCCCGGCGGTAAGGGGAAGAATGTGTTGGCGCCGGTCAATCCCGCGCGCATCCACTATCTTTGAGAAGGGGTTGGTTGGGGATGCTGCCGATGGCTGGAGGGCAGGATGAATTGGTGACGGAGTTGATCACCCAAGCGCAGCAGGCAGGGGCGTCGCTGGTGCAGGTGCAGGTGGAGCAACAGAGGGTGCAGCCGGTGCATTTTGAGGCCAATCGGCTCAAGTCCCTCGAACGCACCCAGTCGCAAACGGTGGCTCTGTGGCTGTGGCGGGAGGGACGGCCAGGGGTGGCGGTGGCTGCCGGTAGGGTATCCCCGGAGCAGTTGGTGGCCAAGGCTTTGGCGGTCGCCGCACTGCAACCCCCGGAACCGGTGCATCTGCCTGCAGGTGGCGTGCGGCATTTTGCCGAGACCCAACCGGCGGTTGAGCCGTCGGTACTGGTCGTCTGGGGGGAAGCCCTCATGGCCCAGGTGCGCCAGGAGTATCCCGACGTGTTGTGCCAGGGGGGGTTGAGTTGGGAGGAGACGTTGACGCGGCTGGTGAATTCGGAGGGGTTGGATTACACCTACCACGCAACCGCTCTGGAGGTGGGGATGGCCTGCGAATGGGTGCGGGGGGAGGATTTCTTGCTGGTGGCCGAACAGGAGCGCACACCGGGGGGATTTGACCCGCAACCGCTGGGGCAACGTCTGTGCCAAGCCCTGGCCTGGGCGCACCAAAATGTGGCCATACCGGCGGGGGACTGGCCGGTGTTGTTGACCGCAAAGGCTGCGGCTCTCCTCTGGGAACCCATCCAAGCAGCCCTGAACGGTCGGCAGGTGCTTGAGGGGGCTTCGCCTTGGGCCCACCGGCGGGGGGAACAGGTGGTGCATCCTGCCATCACCTGCCGCCAGGAACCCCATGTACCGGTGCATGGCTGTCCCTTTGACGACGAAGGTGTGTTGACCCAGCCTTTGACGTTGATTGCGCAAGGGGTGCTGACCTGCTTTTACACCGACCAGTACACGGCGCGCCAGTGGGGCGAACCCAGCACCGGCAACGGGTTTCGCCCTGGGTTGACCCGCGCCCCGTTTCCCAGTTTGGTGAATTGGTGCGTCCAGCCGGGGGTGTTGCCGGATGCCGAGTTGCTGCGCCAGTTGGACACAGGGTTGGTGGTGGACCAGGTGTTGGGGGGTGGCGCCGATATTTCCGGGGATTTTGCCGTGAATGTGGACTTGGGCTACTGGGTGCAGGGGGGGCAGGTCCAAGGTCGGGTGAAAGATACGATGATCGCAGGCAACGTGTACGATATCCTGCAACGGGATGTGGTTTTGGGGGGACAGGCCACCTGGCAGGGTGACACGTTGACCCCAGGTCTCATCGTCCAAGGAATCACCATCACCAGTAAAACCAACTCATGACCATCCACCTGCGTCTTACCCCGGCAGCCGTGTCGGCCATTCGCCAGTGGCAAATACGCACGGAGCAACCCCACAGCCGCCTGCGTTTGGCGGTGCAGCCGGGTGGTTGCGCTGGTTACTGCTACACCTTGAGCCTGGAAGCGCATGCAGAGGTGGCAGCAGGGGAATTGGTGGCGGAACTCGGCGGGGTCACGGTGGTCGTTGCGCCCCAAGCCTATCCCTTGCTGGCTGGTCTGACCCTGGATTACACGGAAGATTTGGTGGGGGGCAGTTTTCGCTTCAACAATCCCCAGGCGCAGCAGACCTGTCGTTGCGGGCATTCTTTTGCCGTGGCCCCGCCGTCCGAATCACCATGAGGGAGAAATAGGACAGTTCCAAATGGGGATGGGCGGTCAAATCCCGATAAATTCTTTGCTGCGGCCAACCCACCCACTCCACCACATAACTGGCGCTCAGCAAATCCTGCTGCCGTAACCCTTGCCAAATTTGCGGGTAGTGCCGCGCCATTTTCAGCAGGACCACCACCTCCGCCTGGGTCAACGCCGCCGCTACCGCTTCCCACCCCTGCACCGCGGGCACAACCAGCAGCCGTTCTTCCCCTTGCACCAGGGGCAACCCCACCGCCGCCGCCGCCGCGCAAGGGGAACACACCCCCGGAATCACCCGCACCTCAATCTCCGGGTGGGCCGATACACCCTGGGCTAGGTAGGCAAACGTGCTGTAAAAACTGCTGTCTCCTTCACACACAAACGCCACATCCAAACCCTGGCGCAGGAGAACCAATACCTCCTGGGTCGCCCGTTCCCAGCACTGGGCCGTGGTCGCCGCATCTCCACCAAATGCACATGCCAGGGGCAAAATCCGCGTGGTGGGGGGGATATGGCGCTGAATGATTTGCGCGGCTACCCCAGGGGCATACTGACGCCCGCGCGGCACAGCGACCACCGGCACCTGTTGTAAAATCCGCCAGGCCTGCAGGGTGATCTGGTCAGGGTCCCCCGGCCCACAGCCAATGCCGTAGAGAATGCCCGGCATTTAGCCCCACCCGGCCCAAAGCAGCAACCCCAACGATACCCCCACCAGCGCCACGGGAATAAAGGCATTGTCGGGGGTCACCGGCGCCGGAGTGAGGTCCGCAGGGGGTGACGGTTTGGGTTTGGGCCGGGGGGAAACAAGACTGGGTACGGTCGCCTCCGTGAGCAAGGGGATTTCATTGAGCCATTCTGACCGCCGTTGCAGGCGGGGCGCTTCCAAAATGTAAAGCACCCGTTGGCTTTGCTGACGTACCTGTGGGTCCGGATGCTGGGTCAACTCCCGACAGAGGTCACGCGCCAACTGCCGTTCCTGATTGGCTTCGTAGGCCATGACCAGCCAAAGTTTCACCTGCGGGTCCTGGGGCCGGTCGGCCAAGGCCGTCTGAAAGGCCAGCACCGCCTGCCGATACTGCCCCCGTTCCATCGCCCGCACCCCCTGCTGATAGGCATTCACCGGGACGACCAACCCCCTAAAATCCGTTGCGCCCCCACACCACCAGGGCAATCGAGAAGGTAAAGCTGGCCATCGCCGCCACCCACGCCAGAGAAATAATGTCCATCGTCGCTACCACCTCCCGGAAATGTTGGTCAATGTTGGTGCCCAGAAGTTTGGGGTTCCCCCAGGCCCTCCCTGGGTTGCCAAAGCCCAGCACCGTCACCCGGAGGTTGCCCCTGCAGCGCCGGTGCTGAGCCATCCCACCCTTAGAACAGTCCCAAGGTCAGCGCCTTACTGATGGGCATCGTCGCCCCAATCCCCAACCAGATGGTCACGAAGGTCCCCACCAAAAACACCGTGGTCGCCACCGGACGGCGGAAGGGATTTTGGAACTTGTTCACATTCTCGATAAACGGCACCAGCGCCAAGCCCACCGGCACCGCCGCCATCGCCAACACCCCCAGCAACTTGTTGGGCAACACCCGCAACAGGTTAAACGTGGGGTAGAAATACCACTCCGGCAGAATTTCCAAAGGTGTGGCAAAGGGGTCGCCCGGTTCCCCCACCATCACGGGGTCCAACACCGCCAAACTAACGATGCAGGCAAACGTCCCCATGATCACCACCGGGAAAATGTACAGCAGGTCATTCGGCCAGGCCGGTTCCCCGTAGGAACTATGCCCCAGCCCCTTGGCCAGCTTCAACCGCAGCTTGGGGTCCGACAAATCCGGTTTCTTGATGTTAGACATAACCTTCTCCTCGCAAATGTTGGGCAATGGAAGACAGCGTCAGCCTACAGGGGGCCAGAAATCCCTTGTTTGCGGATCATCAGGAAGTGCATGAGCATAAACACCGCCGTCAGCCAGGGCAACACAAAGGTGTGGGCGCTGTAAAACCGGGTCAGGGTGCCTTGCCCCACAGCCACCCCCCCGCGCAACAGTTCCACCAGGAACGGCCCCACCACCGGCACCGCCTCTGGTACCCCGGTCACAATCTTGGCCGCCCAGTACCCCACCTGGTCCCAGGGCAGGGAGTAGCCTGTGACCCCGAACGATACGGTCAACACCGCCAACACCACCCCCGTCACCCAGGTCAACTCCCGGGGTTTTTTGAACCCACCGGTCAGGTACACCCGAAACACGTGCAGGATCATCATCAGAACCATCATACTGGCCGACCAACGGTGAATCGAGCGGATCAACCAACCAAAATTTACCTGCGTCATCATGTAAGACACAGAGTTGAACGCTTCCGCCACCGTGGGCCGGTAGTAGAAGGTCATGGCAAACCCCGTGGCAAACTGGATCAAAAAGCAAGTCAATGTAATGCCACCCAAGCAATAGAAGATATTGACATGGGGGGGCACATACTTGCTGGCAACATCGTCGGAAATCTCCGTCAAGTCAAGGCGTTCATCGAACCACTTGAAGAGCGGAGAATTGGACACTTCTTTGGTAAACATAAGTGCGGGTTCTCACAGAAACACAGGTGGGCAGATGCGCCACCTACGGACATTTTTTAATGTATCGCAAATGTTCTGGCGCTGGCAGCTTGTCCCCGCAGGCGGCCAGAGTGCGTTACCATAAATAAATCAGCGATTGCCCTAATGGGTTAGCGCACCTACCTTGCCGGCAACAGTGACCCATGTCGATTCTGGCTGCGATTGCCGTTTTGGCCGTTTTGATCCTGGTACATGAACTGGGGCATTTTGGGGCGGCGCGGCTGCTGGGAATTCGGGTCAGCCAGTTTTCCTTGGGATTTGGCCCGCCTTTGTGGTCCTATCAAGGGCAGGAAGTGCGCTATGCCATCCGGGCGATTCCCCTGGGGGGGTATGTGGGGTTTCCCGATGATGACCCGGACAGTGATATTCCCAGCCAGGACCCGCATTTACTCCGCAACCGTCCGATTTGGCAGCGCGCCTGGGTCATGAGCGCAGGGGTGCTGGCCAATTTGCTGTTTGCCTATTTGGTGCTGACGGGCCAAGCCCTGACGGTGGGAATTCCCCAGGTGGTCTATCAGCCGGGGGTGCGGGTGCCGCAAATTGTTGTGGCGATGAGTACAGCGGCGCAGCGGGCGGGGTTGCGGGCAGGGGATGTGATTGTGGCCTTGGACGGCCAGCCCTTGCCAACGGGGCAAACGGCGGTGAATCAGGTGGTGCAGGCGATCCAATCCCAACCTAACCGTCCGCTGCGGTTTCAAGTCCAACGGCAGGGGCAAGTGCTGGAATTGACCGTGACGCCGGAACGGGGTCCGAACGGGCAGGGGCGGATTGGCGTCCAGTTGCAGGACAACGTCATTCTCAGCACCCGTCGCTCTGGAAATCTGCTGGTGGCAATGGGGCTGGGGGCGCAGGAATTCTATCGGCTGTTGACCCACACCCTGCAGGGATATGGGGAGCTTATCCGGCATTTTCAGGAGACGGCCGACCAGATGGCTGGGCCGGTGGCAATTGTGGCCATGGGTGCGGGTCTGGCGCGGTCGAGTTGGGGCAGTTTGCTGCAATTTGCCGCCTTGATCAGTATCAATTTGGCGGTGATTAACATCTTGCCGTTACCGGCTTTGGATGGGGGGCAGTTGGTGTTTTTGGGAATTGAAGCGGTGCGGGGCCGGCCTATATCGCCGCGCGTGCAAGAAGGAGTGATGCAAACGGGTCTGCTGTTGCTGCTGGGTTTGGGGGTGTTTTTAATCATTCGCGATACGGTGCGGTTGGTGGGTTCGTAAGTGGTTGCGCGCACCGGGTCTTGCCCATCGTATGCGCCACAGATGCGCACGCCAATCGCTGGTGTGAATGGCTGTTATAGCTAAGCAGGCAAAGGTTGACATATAGAGCAGATGACTGAATCGATAAGATCATGAAGGTTTTGGGTTGTAGATGTCATGGTTTTTCTAACTCTTTGCTTGATTCTATGCCATTGATGCTCAATCGGGTTTAAATCGGGAGAGTATTTCGGTAGATATATCAATTCACACCCAGCGGCTGCCACAACCTTCCGAACGAGTTATAGCTATAGCTAGGTAGGTTAAGGTTGTCGCCTGAAGATTCATGGATACGCCACACTTCCCTATGGG
>NZ_JBRCEP010000086.1:0-75996 GCF_053491055.1 Gloeomargarita sp. | reverse complement strand
GGGCACGGCAAAGCTAACAATTTCGGGGGCAACCTGCGGGCGATAAATGGTGACCTGGCGTTTTTGGGGGTCAATCAACCAGCCCAAGCGACAGCCATTCTCGAGGTACTCCTGCATTTTCGCTGCCAAGGTATTCACATCATCAGTGGGCGATACCAATTCCACGACAAAATCAGGGCAAATAGGTGCAAACGTGCGCCGTTGTTCTGGAGATAACTGGGTCCACCGTTCCTTGGCAACCCACGCCACATCCGGTGAACGAATCGCCCCATTCGGTAACCGAAATCCCGTCGAAGAATCAAACACTTTTCCTAATCGGCTTTGCCGGTTCCAAATACCCAAATTAATCATCAGTTCAGAGTTATAGCTTCCCGTTTCACTACCTGTTGGTGGCATGACGATAACCTCACCCTGCGCCGTCAATTCCCAACGCAATTCGGGATTCGCCTTGACCAGTTCCACAAACTGCTCCGGCGTACAACGAAAAGGCGAGGGTAGGTGGATGGGGAGGGCTGTCTGCATGGGTTTCTGGGCTAACCGTATCCGAATTTTAACTGGCGACTTGCTAGGCTTGGGGAAATCCTTTACAGTGACAGGGGTGAGAACGTTACAATGGCGTTACCCTGTGGTCTTTTGAGGAGTGGGTTGAATGGGGATTCATTGGTTGCAAGCGCTGGAAGTGGGTAAGTATTTGGTGACCCAGCGGATGCTAGGGCGCAAACGTTTTGCCCTGACATTGATGTTGGAACCCCTATTTCGATGCAATTTGGCCTGTTCTGGCTGTGGTAAAATTCAACATCCACCGGAGGTCTTAAAACGCCATCTCACCCCGGAAGAGTGTTTTCGGGCGGTTGAAGAATGTGGTGCGCCGGTGGTGGCCATTCCCGGTGGGGAACCCCTGTTGCATCCCCAAATTGATGAAATTGTGGCCGGTTTGGTGGCGCGGCGCAAATTTGTGTATCTCTGCACGAACGGGATTTTGTTAGAAAAAAATTTGCATAAGTTTACCCCATCTCCCTATTTTTCCTTCAGTGTGCATTTGGATGGCATGCGTGAATTGCACGATAAATCTGTGAATCGCAAAGGGGTTTTTGATATTGCTATTAGTGCCATTAAAGCGGCGAAAAAAGCGGGATTTCGGGTGACGACCAATACCACGGTTTTTGAGGGTACAAAACCGGAAGAAATTCAAGAATTATTTGATTTTCTCACGGAATTGGGGGTGGATGGCATGATGGTTTCCCCCGGTTACAGCTACGAATGGGCGCCGGATCAGGAGCATTTCTTAAAACGGGAGCAGACGCGGGCATTATTCCGAGAAATCATGGCCCCTTACCGCAAAGGCCAAACCAAGTGGAATTTCAACCATAATCCGCTCTTTCTGGATTTTCTCGTGGGTGAAAAGGACTACGAATGCACGCCTTGGGGGATGCCGAGTTACAGTGTTTTGGGCTGGCAAAGACCCTGTTATTTGCTCAATGAAGGCCATTGCCAGAGCTATCAGGAATTGCTGGAGACGACTGCATGGGAAAAGTACGGCCATGCCAGCGGTAACCCCAAATGTCGCGACTGTATGGTGCACTGCGGTTATGAACCGACGGCGGCCATGGATGCGATGGAACCGGGGAATGCGGCCCGCTCGCTGGCGACGGTCTTGGGCATTGGTCGCTAGGGGATAGGTTCTTGCCCGAATCGGAGAAAGTTTCTTGGGCAAAGGAGCATCAGCATTTTGCCCAAGGTGAACTAATTGTTTGTACTTACTCGGTCGTTAGGGGGTTAGGGATTGGTGGGCTGACCCCGCCACTTTTGCCGTTGTTGCCGCCAGGCTGCGAGCTGTTGCCGTTGCTCTGGGGTGAGAATCGCTTCGATCTGCTGGCGGGTCTGGGCGCGGATTTGCCGAATTTGGGCTTTTTGTGCTTCGGTGAGGTTGAGTTGTTTCATCGCAGCGCGCCGTTGTTTGGGGTCCTGGTTCCGCAATTGGCTGAGTTGTTGCCGCTGTTGTGGGGTTAGCACCTGTTGGATTTGGGCGCGGGCGTTTTGCCGAATTTGGCGAATCTGTTGCTGTTGCTCCGGGGTAAGGTTCAAGTCTGCAAGCCGGGCTTGGCGGTGGGTCAAGGGCGCCTGTTCCCCTTCTGCCTGGGCAGGCAGGGGGGTGGCAAATATCAAACCGACAAGCGTGGGAATAAGCAGCAGTTTTATCGGGATGTTCCTGAACATGAGTGTTCCTTCTGGGAGCGGTGACGGGTATGCCATCTGCCAGACGATTCATCCTTTTAGACGGGGTGGCGCTGCAGCGGGTTCAGCCGGGGCGTCCAAAAAGGCCTGCACTGCTGCGACAGTTGGGGCATAGGTAATCGCGCCGGGAGCAGTGGTGGATAAAGCGGCCACAGCACTTGCCCAACGGATCGCTTGATGCAGTCGCTGGGCATCACCCATGAGCGTTTCTCCGTGCGTGACCCACTGCTGGAGCCACCCGGCCACAAACGCATCCCCCGCCCCGGTTGTATCTACGGTATTGACGGCAAAGGCAGGGCAATAACCGCGATGTTCCGCCATCCGGTAGGTACAGCCCTGGGCGCCTTGGGTTACCAAAATATAGGTCACCTGTGGGCATTGCTGGTGCACATGCTCCACATCGCAGGTGCCAAACAACCATTGGGCTTCTTCGCTGGTCAATTTCACTGCGGTTGCCTGTTGGAGTAACGCGCGGGTCAGGGCTTGCGCCAAACGTTCATCGGCCCAGAAAATGGGTCGCCAATTCACATCCACCAGGGTCTTGATGCCGTGGGCAGATGCCCAAGCAAGCAGTTGCCAACAGGTGGTGCGGGCCGTCGGAAAAGCCAACATCAGGGCTTCGATGTACACCCACTGGGGAGTGAAATGCGGTTCGACGAAGGTGACATGAGCATCGGCAAAATCTAAACCATCCGGGGGCAAAAATCCGGCAAATTCCCGTTCACCTGCGAGGTTGCGCGTCACGGCCACCACCCGCGTCGGATAGGGGTATTGTTGCACATAATCCGTACACACCTGATGGCGCTGCAAGACCTGGAGTAATTGTTCTCCCCAGCTATCCTGACCGATGGCGGCAATCAGGGCGCTCGATACACCCAACGCGCCCAACCCACAGGCAACATTCAGCCCAGCTCCCCCGGCGTAGGGTGTCCAGCTACCGACCTGGGCAGGGGGCAAGCCAACGGCATCGGCAAGGGCATCCCACAGGGCAAGACCAAAACAGACAACCGCCGGGGTGTCCCTGCGGGTCAGGGGTTGAGTTGCTGGAGCCATTCCCGATGGGCAGAGGTATGCAGGCCCTGTTGTAACACGGCCAAGACGCGTGCGAGGTCTCCCTGCACCAGCGCTACCGGGTCGAGCCACAGCCCCGGAAACACCTGACTGCGTAGCACACCATCCGCAGCGGGCATGTGCGTCTGATATTCCCCCGCGACCCAGCAGAACCGGTCCAGAGTTTGCTCCAAGGTGCGCCAGACCAGGTATTCCTGCACCCCATTGCGCGCGTAGGCTGATTTTTTCTCATATAAATCAATGGCGGCGCTGCTGGCGGCAATTGCCACAATCAACTCCGGCGCGCCCGCGATAACGTCGTCGTTGCTGATGGTGGCCTGCCGACCGGGGACAAACAGCACCGCCTCTGGCTGGGGTTCATTGTCCGGGTCCAGCCGCACGGTGGGGGCAATGGCCAAAATCACCCCCGGTGTCGCTACTTTATAATTCCACAGCCAACCAATCATATCGCCGGGCGGTTCGCCATGACTTTTAAGGCGCCAAGGAGAAGCCATGTACACCACTCCCTCAATCAATTGGGCGTGGGTTTCCGGGGGCATGGCCTGGTAACGGCGTTCAAATTCCGCCTGGGACAGATGGTCGCCGCTTTCGAGGGGGGGAATCATCGGGGTGGGCGAGGAAACCATCGGGCAATTCTTAGGATGAATGTGCTGCTTGCTTGGGTGTCATTGTATCCCAGGGGGTGGGGAAACTCTATTCGTTTTTTGGGCAATTCTTTTGCTAACGTTGCTGTGGAGAAATTGCGGTTGACCAGCGAGGGAATCCCCAGGTGCATCTAGCACAATCCTCGATGAGCACGGAACGAAGAGGTATGGGGGTTCTGCCCTTGGCTGGAAGGCCACAGAATTTCTGTTCTGGAATTGCATAGGTATTGCTATGTCTGGATTTAGCCATGTCCTATTTCTGTTTGTTGTTGGCCAACGCCCAGCTAAGATAGCCGGGTTCCCAGAATCCTGTTATACTCTTGACGAGATTGCCCGAAGGAGGGATGCCGGCGTTTTCACTATGTGGTTGCTTGGCGTGCGAACCACGGTAGGCGTATTTCTGGCGGGGCTGACCTTTGCAGGCGGCGCAGCCACCGCTACCGAAGTGCGGGTGAGCATTCAACAGGGCGCCAAAACCGTGCGGGTGGGGGTTTCGGGGGCGGCAGTAGTCACCGATAACGCTGGGCGCTCTTTGGGGACGCTGCCGCCCATGTTGGGATTTACGGCGCAGGTGCAGGGGGGGCAGGTTACCCTACACACCTTCCGGGGGCGGGATTTGTGGGTGCGCCCGACCGACCAGGGTTTTGTCTATATCAGCGATGAGTGGTATCGGGGGCGATTGCGCTTGGTGGCCCGTACCGACGGCCTGTTGGCGGTCAATCACGTCCCCCTAGAAAAATACCTCTACAGCGTGGTGGGGTCGGAAATGTACCCCCACTGGCCACTGGAAGCCCTGAAAGCCCAAGCGGTGGCCGCCCGTTCCTTTGCCCTATTCCGTCTGCGTCGTCCTGCCGACCCGGATTTTGATCTGGGCCGCACGGTGACCTGGCAGGCGTACAAGGGTTACAGTCGGGAATCGGAAAGCACGCGGGAAGCGGTGACCGCCACCACCGGCCAGGTCCTGACCTATCGGGGGCAAATTATCGAGGCGGTCTATCATGCGGCCTCCGGGGGCCACACGGAAAACGTCGAGGATATTTGGTCAACGCCGCGCCCTTACCTACGGGGCGTCCCCGATTTTGACCAGGAAGCGCCGGTGTACCGTTGGCAAAAAACCTTTACCCAGGCAGAACTTAGCCGCCTATTCCCTGGCCTGGGGCAAATTAAACACTTTACCCCCCTACGCACCACCCCCCAGGGACGCATCCTACACATGCAGGTGACCGGCACGACCGGCGAGAAAGTGTTTACCGGCGCGGAATTGCGCCGTCTGCTCGACCTCTACAGCACCCTCTTTCAAGTCACCCCCACCCACAATGACCTGGCCAGCGCCGACCCGCTAAACGCCCCCAACGGCGGGTTTATCTTTGAGGGACGTGGGTTTGGGCATGGCTTGGGCATGAGCCAGTGGGGGGCCTTGGCCCTGGCCCAACGGGGGTACACCTACCAACAAATCCTGCAGTACTACTACCAAGGCACCGAAATCAAGACTTGGCGTTAGGGGCAAACAGGGGCAACTCCCCCTGCCCATCGCCCCCTTGCCGGAACCCCAAGGTGATTTGAGAATGTTGCGCGATGCGGTGCATAATCTCCCGCGCCCGATTGATCACCACCGGCGGCAACCCCGCCAACCGCCCCACCTCAATCCCATAGGAACGGTCTGCCCCCCCTGGCTGCACCTGATGCAAAAACACAATTTGGTCGGCCAATTCCTGCACCACCACTTGATAATTCGCCACATTTCCCAGAGTATTGGCCAACTGATTTAATTCGTGGTAATGGGTGGCAAAAATCGCCCGACATTTTAGATAAAAGGCCAAATACTCCGCCACCGACCAGGCAATTGCCAACCCATCAAACGTGGCCGTCCCCCGCCCAATCTCATCCAAAAGCACCAGGGAACGCTCCGTCGCATGATGCAAAATGTTGGCCGTCTCACACATTTCCACCATAAACGTCGATTGCCCCATTGCCAGATCATCTACGGCACCGACGCGCGTAAAAATCCGGTCACACAAACTCAACCGCGCCGCCGCTGCCGGCACAAAACTGCCGATTTGTGCTAGGAGTTGAATCAAGCCCACCTGCCGTAAATAACAGCTTTTGCCGCTGGCATTGGGACCGGTTAAAATCATCAAATCCGTGCCCTTGCCCAAATGGGTATCGTTAGGGACAAAACACCCCGCCGGTAACAACTGTTCCACCACCGGATGCCGCCCCTGGATGATGGTTAATTCCCGCCCGGCAACCAATTCCGGGCGATGGTAATCATACATCACCGCCACCTCCGCCCACCCCGCCAACACATCCACCGCCGCCACCTTTTGCGCCAGGGGACGAATCAATTTTTCGTGCAAGGAAACCGCCTGCCGCAGTTGCAAAAACAATTCATACTCCCGTTGATTGATTTCCGTTTGTAGGGTAAAAATCCGTGTTTCTCGCTCTTTCAGTTCCGGCGTAATATAGCGCTCCTCATTGGTTAACGTTTGCTTGCGAATGTAGTTTTCTGGCGCCTGCTCGCTCTTAGCACGTGTAATGCTGATGTAATACCCAAACGTCTTATTAAACCCCACCTTGAGCGTCGGAATTCCGGTGCGGCGTTTTTCCGTAACTTCCAATTGGGCAATCCAGTTTTGGTCTTCTGTCAACGTCTGCCGCAGGCGGTCCAATTCCGCGTCCACCCCTGGCCGGATCAGCCCCCCTTCCGTCAAGGTCACCGGCGGCGTTTCCACCAAAGACTGCCGTATCCGCTCGGCCAAAGCTTCCAGTTCTGGCGGTACGGTTTGCAGATTGCGTAAGTATGGAGACGTCACATTGTCCAGCACTTGGGCCAGGCGACTGAGAGCCAGCAAGGAATCCGCCAAGGCCAGCAAATCCCTGGCATTGGCCGTTCCGGCCTGCACCCGACTCAGCAGCCGTTCCAGGTCATAAATTTGTTTGATGTGCTCCCGCAGCCGTTGCCGCAACCCCCCTTGCTGCACCAGTTCGGCCACCGTATCCAAACGGGCCGCAATCGCCTCTGCTTCCAACAACGGTTGCAACAACCACCGCCGCAACAGCCGCGCCCCCATCCCCGTCAACGTCCGGTCAATCGCCCAAAGGAGCGACCCGTGAAATGCCCCTTCGCGCACCGTTTGCGTCAATTCCAAATTTCGGCGGGTTTGGGCATCCAGGCGCATATAATCACTGACAAAGTATGTATGAGGTAATTGCAAGCCCGATTGGTAGTGCCCCTGATGGCTCGCCAAATAGCCCAACAATCCTCCGCCTGCTTGCACCGCCAACGGCAACCCTTCACACCCCAACCCCTCCAGGGATTTCAGGCCATAGGTTTCCAAAATCACCTGCCGCGCCTGGGCCATCTGAAACAACCGACAGGGTTGAAAGGTGTAGGTAAATTGCGTCGGCAAACCCGTAGGAATTTTCCCTTCGCTTTCCCCTGGCCGCACCAAACCGACCAAATCGGGATGATCCACTGGCAGGACGATTTCTGCAGGTTGAATGCGCAGTAACTCTTGGGTTAATAGCTCTATTCCTTGGGCTTGCGTCAAGCGAAATTCGCCGGTAGAAATATCGGCATGGGCCAATCCCCAATGTTCTCCCTGCAAGATCAAAGCTGCCAGAAAATTGTTTTCCCGCGCCGGGAGTAAGGATTCTTCTAGCAACGTTCCAGGGGTAAACACGCGGGTCACTTCCCGCCGCACCATCCGCCGTTCCCGCTCCGCAATGGCTGCCTCTTCCGTTTGGTCACAAATCGCAACCGCATACCCTTTTTTGAGCAGTTGATTGACATATCGTTCCAAAGCGTGTTGGGGCACACCGGCCATCGGCACTTTACCAATTTCCTTACCCCCATGTTTGCTGGTTAAATACAGTTCCAACTCCCTAGCAACGGTAATTGCGTCTTGGAAAAAGGTCTCATAAAAATCTCCCACCCGGTACAGCAACAGAGCATGGCTGTATTGGTCTTTTACTTGGCAATAATGCTGTAGCATATCCACCAGTTGTTCCCGGTCAACCTGGCGATAATCACTATTTTCCAGCATCCCCATCCCTCCTGGCGCGCTCCTTCCTGATAATCTATAACATCCCCACCTATTTACCAATGCAGAACTTACTAAAAATACGATCCAGCATCGGTTCAGTAATTTCTTCCCCGGTAATGCTCCCTAGGGCATAAATGGCCGTGCGTAAATCAATCGTCCAAAAATCAAGCGGTAATCCCTGAGCTATTGTCATCTGCATATGTTCTAAGGCTTTTTGTGCCTGGATCAGGGCAGTTTTTTGCCGCTGATTAATTGTGTAGGTGAGATTGGTTTGCTGCACGGTGCCCCCCTGCACCAACTTTAACAAGGCAGTTTCCAATTGGTCAATGCCGGTTTGGTGCATTGCCGAGGTGTAAATCACCGGTTGCATTTCCCCAGGCAGCGGCGGTAATTCCGTCACCAAATCCACTTTATTGACGACAACAATCACGCGCTGACGGTCCAGTTCTTGATACAAGGCGGCATCTGCTGGCGTCCAACCGGTCAACGCATCAACAACCAGGAGAATCACATCGGCTTGTTGAATAACCTTGCGGGAGCGTTCAATGCCTATTTGTTCAACCGGGTCATCGGTGGCACGAATGCCAGCGGTATCCAGAATTTCTACGGGGATGCCCTGCACCACCAAATAGGCATCCACCACATCTCTGGTGGTGCCTGGTAAATCGGTGACAATCGCCCGGTCGGTTTGACTCCAGGCATTTAACAAACTCGATTTGCCCACATTGGGACGACCGACAATGGCCACTTTGACACCCCGGCGCAAAAGTTCTCCCCGCTCCGCAGTACCTAACAGTTGATTGACCTGGGCTAAAACATCAGCAATGCGTTTTTGCATGGACGCAACATCCAAGGGGGGCAAATCCTCATCGAAATCAATCCGCGCTTCTAGTTCAGCCAATACATCCAAACATTGACTGCGTAACTGCCGAATCTGTTGCCCCAATTTCCCTTGTAAAACTGCGAGGGCGCTTGTTGCTAGAGCCGCCGATTTGGCCCCCACCAAATCCGCAATCGCTTCTGCCTGGGTTAAATCCAACCGGCCATGCAACACCGCCCTCAATGTAAATTCCCCTGGCCGTGCCAAACGCGCTCCCTGTTCAATGCATAAATGGAGGACTTTTTGCACCGTAATAATCCCCCCGTGGCAGTGAAATTCCACCACATCTTCACGGGTGTAAGAACGGGGCGCCAGCATGAGCAATAGCAGCGCTTCATCGAGAATCTGACCGTCGGGTGTGTGAATGTAACCGTATAAAATGCGATGACTTTCCCAGGGTTGTTTTCCGGGCGCCCGAAAGATACGGCGGGCAATCGGGACGCTCTCTTTTCCTGACAAACGCACAATGGCAATGCTTCCCTGTTCTGGGGCAACTGCTGTGGCAATCGCCGCAATCGTATCCCCTAAATCCAACATCAATCGGTGCGTAAAATTAAGGCTTCGCGATGAATATGCTTAAGGTGCAGGTCACGACCGGCCACCGTTTGCATCAGGAATAATACATGCTCTGGCTGAAGGGATTGCCCATCGGGACTCCAGACACCCCGATAGCGAATTTCTGCCTGGTCGGTTGCCGCGGCAAGTAATTGCAGGTCGGATAATTTTTCTCGCAAATTGAGCCGCTTGGTTTTGCCACTTTTGGTCTGCCCTTCCCACCACCATTGCGCCCCCTGGAGAATGGTGTTGATCCAGGTTTCCCAAGCGGGCTTTTCCGCCGCATCATCCCAGCCCAACGTCAAGCGATATTGGGTGGCCACCAGCAATTGCGTATTGGCCGGACTCTGCACCGGCACTTCCCTCACGTCATACAGAGGAATCTCCGCAGGCAGTTGCGCTTGCAATTGCCGCAGAAACTCCTGGGGATCACAGATCTGATGCAGTTCCACATCCATAATTTCCCCGCTACTGGTGGCCCCCAACGGTAGGGCATTGGCCAACATGATCCGGGCGCTCGGATGAAACCCCTCACTGTAGGCAATGGGGAGATTCGCGCGCCGTATGGCTCGGTCAAATAAACGCATTAAATCCAAGTGACTCAATAGCGCCATTTCCCCCTGCTTGCCAAATTTAATCCGCAAACGTTGCACCCGCTGCGTGGGAATGTGCATGGTTAGCTTGCCCTGGGGTAAAGGCGGTGGCGGCACGACTACATTGTGCCCGAAATCGAGGCCACAGACCCCGCAGTGGGAACATTCGGCAAAGGAACAATCCGGTACGGTGGCGGCTGCCAATGCCCGTTCCAAATCCTCGACCAACCACTTTTTATCAATCCCGGTATCAATGTGATCCCAGGGCAGTTTTTGGTTTAATAAGACCTCCCTTTGTACCGAAGTAAACCATTGCCCCTGTTCCAAAGTGCGATATTTCCAGCTAAGCTGCGCTTCCTGAATGGCTTGCGACCACGCCCCATAAGCCCGGTCCAGGGATTCCCACCAGGCATCCATACCGGCGCCCAATTCCCACGCCCGACGAATCACTTTGCCCAGGGACCGATCCCCCCGTCCCAAAAAATCCTCCATCGCCGAAATACGCACATCCGTAAAGTTGGCTTTGAGATAGCGAATGGACTTAAAGGCTTGCTGGAGCAATTCCTGTTTGCGAACCAATTCCGCCGTGGGCACCGAATGCCATTGAAAAGGTGTGTGGGGCTTGGGCGTGAAATTGGAAATCGTTACATGAAAACCCAGGGGTTTGCGACCTTTGCCTTGGCATTCCTGTTGCAACCATTTCAACGTCTCGGCAATGCCCAGCACATCCGCATCGGTTTCGCCGGGCAACCCAATCATGAAATACAATTTGACCCGCTCCCAACCCTGCTCCCAAGCAGTTTTTACCCCCCGCAACAGTTCCTCGTTGGTCAGTCCTTTATTAATCACATCACGCAGCCGTTGCGTCCCTGCTTCCGGGGCAAACGTTAACCCGCCTTTGCGCGTCCCACCCACAATTTCGGCGATATGTTCATCAAACCGGTCCACCCGCTGGCTCGGCAAGGATAGACTCACTGGCTGGTCCTGCAAGCGCCGCTTAATTTCTAACCCCACCGCCGGCAGCGCCAGATAATCAGAACAACTCAAAGAAAGCAGAGAAAATTCATTAAATCCCGTCGCCCGCATGCCCTGCTCAATGGTTTGCATCACCGTTTCGGGCGCCACATCCCGCGCCGGACGGGTGAGCATCCCCGGTTGGCAAAACCGACAGCCCCGCGTGCAGCCCCGCCGAATTTCCACCGTCAAACGGTCATGTACGGTTTCCACGTAGGGCACCAGACCAATCCCATAGGCCGGAATCGGAGTCGCCACCCGCCGCACAATCCGTGCGGGCACATCCGGGCGCAGCGGCACAACCGACCCATCCGGTTGGGGGGCATAAAATTCCGGCACATACACCCCCGGAATCTGCGCCAAATCCAGCAACAATTCCTGCCGCGACAAACCCGCCGCTTTCCCCTCTTGCACCACCAAACCGATTTCCGGCAGCAATTCCTCCCCGTCCCCAATGGCGACAAAATCAAAAAATTCCGCATAGGGTTCCGGGTTGCCTGTGGCTGTCGGCCCCCCCGCAAAAATCAGGGGGTAGCAGTAATTCGCCTGTTGCCGCTCCCCAGCGGTTAAGGGAATCCCCGCCAAATCCAACATTTCCAAAATGTTGGTGGCCCCTAACTCATAACTCAAACTAAACCCAATGAGGTCAAATTCCCTCAAGCTGCGGCGGGATTCGACCGCAAATAAAGGCGTCTGGGTGGCCCGCAATTTGGCGGCAAAATCAGGGGCCGGTAAATAGGTGCGGTCGCACAATTGTCCCGGCTGCGCGTTGATGATGTTGTAGAGGATAATGTGCCCCAAATTCGAGGCGCCCACTTCGTAGAGTTCGGGATAGCTGAGCACCCACCGCACCTGCGCCTGCTCCCAGGGCTTGTGTACCGCCCCGAATTCTCGCCCCAAATAACGGGCCGGTTTGCTGATCTCAGGGGTTAGTAGCGAGGTGACAGGAACGGTCATAATTGATTCCCGACAAAACCCAATGTTACGCGCTGTAGTCGTGGGCGTGTTTCCTACCCTGAACTTCCTGGCGAAGGTGCGGTAGGCTGTAGAATTATTTTAACGACACGACGGGCATCAGGCTGAAACCACATGGCTGACCTGGAGGCCTTGAATCAGCGGTTGGCACGGCTGGCGGTGAGTCGCCAACAGTCTTGGGAGGCGGTACGGGAGGCGCAAACCCTGGTGCGGACGGGAATTGCCAATTTTGAAAGCCGGGTGCCCCACTGGGCTAAACCGACGCCGGCCCCCTGTGCTGACCCACACCCCTCCCCGCAGGCCGGGTTCAAGCGGTGGCCGTCCCGGTGGTGGCGTGGCGTGTCGGTACTTATGGGCGCCCTGTTGGGTCTGGTTTTGGCGTCTTGGTGGCGCGTTGGGTAGGTGGACGTGGCCTTGGCGGTGCCGTCGGATTGGCCGTCCTATCGGGGCGAACCCTTGCGGTTGGGGATTTTGGCCTCCGGCAATGGCAGTAACTTTGCGGCGATTGCTCAGGCGATTGCCACAGGCCAACTTCCGGCGGTGATTACGGGGGTGGTGTACAACGAACCGGAAGCCAAGGTGGCCCAGCGGGCCAAGGCAGCGGGCGTGACGCACCGTTTACTCAACCACCGGGATTACCCTGACCGGGAAACCTTTGACCAGGCGGTGGTGGATGTCTTGCACAGTTGGGGCACGGAATGGGTGATCATGGCCGGTTGGATGCGGCGGGCAACCGCGGTACTGCTGCAGCCATTCGGCGGGCGGGTGTTGAATATTCATCCCAGTTTGCTGCCGGCGTTTCCGGGGTTGCGCGCGGTGGAACAGGCGTTGCAGGCGGGGGTCAAGATCACAGGCTGTACGGTGCATCGGGTGATTCTGGCGGTAGATAGCGGCCCGATCATTGCCCAGGCGGCAGTGCCTGTGTTGCCAGGGGATACAGTAGCCACCTTGCAGGCCCGGATTCAGGCGCAAGAGCATCGCTTGTACCCGCCGGCAATTCTTTGGGCAGCGGTGGGAAATTCTTAAAAAGACATTTATACTTGAAAAACGTATCCCCTAGCCCGTGAGGTTCCGCCCATGACCATGATCGAAACCCGGACTGAACCGATGGTGATTAATTTCGGGCCGCATCACCCTTCCATGCACGGGGTGTTGCGTCTGATGGTCACCTTGGACGGGGAGAATGTGATTGATTGCGAGCCGGTGTTGGGGTATTTGCACCGTTCGATGGAAAAAATTGCCGAAAACCGGACGGTGGTGCAGTATTTGCCCTATGTGACCCGCTGGGATTACCTGGCGACCATGTTTACGGAAGCCATTACGGTCAACGCGCCGGAGAAGTTGGCGGATATTCCGGTGCCGAAGCGGGCTAGCTATATCCGGGTGATCATGCTGGAATTGAGCCGGATTGCTTCGCATTTGCTGTGGCTGGGGCCGTTTTTAGCAGATATTGGGGCGCAAACGCCGTTTTTCTACATCTTCCGGGAACGGGAGATGATCTATGACCTGTTTGAGGCGGCTACCGGGATGCGGATGATGCACAACTATTTCCGGGTCGGGGGGGTGGCGGCGGATTTGCCCTACGGCTGGGTGGATAAGTGTGCGGATTTTTGCGCCTATTTCCTGCCCAAGGTGGATGAGTACGAGCGGCTGATTACGGACAATCCCATTTTCCGCAAGCGGGTGCAGGGGGTAGGGACGCTCTCGCGCGAAGATGCGATTAACTGGGGGATGTCCGGGCCGATGTTGCGCGCTTCCGGGGTGAAATGGGATTTGCGTAAGGTGGACCACTACGAGTGCTACGACGATTTTGACTGGGAGGTGCAGTGGGCCACCGACGGGGATTGTTTTGCCCGCTACATGGTGCGGTTGGGGGAAATGCGCCAGTCGGTCAAGATCATCCAGCAGGCGTTGAAAGGGTTGCCAGGGGGGCCATACGAGAATTTGGAGGCCAGACGGATTGCGGAAGGGCCGAAATCCCAATGGGGTGGTTTTGATTATCAATTCATCAGCAAAAAGCCTTCACCGACGTTCAAAATTCCCAAGGGGGAACATTATGTGCGGGTGGAGGCGCCCAAGGGGGAATTGGGTGTTTACCTTATTGGGGATGACAGTGTGTTTCCCTGGCGGTGGAAAATTCGTCCCCCCGGATTTATCAATTTGCAGGTGTTGCCCCAGTTGGTGCGGGGGATGAAGGTGGCGGATATTATGGCGATTTTGGGCAGCATTGACATCATTATGGGCGAGGTAGACCGCTGATGGCCGGGGGGATTGATTTACAGCAGTCGTTTGTGCAGTGGTTGGAGGGCCTGGGAGTTACGCCGGGGTTGGCGCATGTCCTGTGGATGCCGTTGCCGATGGTGTCGGTTTTGACGTTTGCCACGTTATGGGCGTTGGTGGCGACTTGGCTGGAGCGGAAGGTGTCGGCGGCGGTGCAGCAACGGATTGGGCCGGAGTATGCCGGGCCGTTGGGGATGTTGATCCCGATTGCGGACGTGGTGAAGTTGTTGGTGAAAGAAAATGTACGTCCGGCCAAGTCGGACCGGTGGCTATTTACCCTGGGGCCGGTGGTGGTGGTCATGGCGGTGTTGTTGGCCTACGTCATCGTGCCGTTTGGGCAGAATTTGGTGATTACGAATCTGGGGGTGGGGATTTTTTTGTGGATTGCCATTTCCAGCATTGCCCCGATTGGTTTGTTGATGGCCGGTTATGGTTCAAATAACAAGTATTCGCTGTTGGGGGGATTGCGGGCGGCGGCGCAGTCGATTAGCTATGAAGTGCCGCTGGCGTTGGCGGTGCTGGCAGTGGCCATGATGTCGAATAGCCTCAGTACGGTTGACATTGTGGCGCAGCAAACGGGCTACGGCATTTTGGGTTGGAATGTGTGGCGGCAGCCGGTGGGATTTGTGATTTTTTGGATTGCGGCGCTGGCAGAATGTGAGCGGTTGCCGTTTGATTTGCCGGAGGCAGAAGAGGAATTGGTAGCAGGGTATCAGACGGAGTATTCGGCGGTGAATTTCATGCTCTTTTATGCCGCTTCTTATTTGAATTTGGTGTTGTCTTGTCTATTGGCGGCGGTGCTGTATTTGGGGGGTTGGGAGTCGCCGGTGTCGGTGGCGGCTGTGGCTGCCTGGTTCAATGTGTCTTTGGATAATCCCCTCGTGCAGGTGATAACGGGTATGGTGGGGATCACCATGACGTTGATCAAGGCCTATTTCATGTTGTTTTTGGCGATTCTTTTGCGGTGGACCGTGCCCCGCGTGCGGATTGACCAGTTGTTGGATTTGGGCTGGAAGTTTCTTTTGCCGGTTGGCTTAGCCAATCTCATGCTTACGGCGGCCCTCAAACTTGCCTTTCCAGGGGTGTTCGGCGGTTAGGCGGATGGATGAACGCTGAGCAGTTTGACTGCATCAACCGCTTGTTTCAACTGACGTTTCAAATGGGCGACCGTTTGGGGTGTGAGTCTTCTGACCCTGCCCAATTATTGCTGACGCTTCAGCCGAGTCTGGCCGCCAGCTACATCTACTTCCCTGCGGATTACACCTATGAAATTCTGGATGGGGACCTGTGGAATAGCTACATCGCCGACGTATCCCCCTTAGCGCAGATGGTGGCGATGTTGCAACCTTATCCCCTCACCTACGGCATTTATCGGCAAGATGCGGTTTCGTGGTGGGTTTGTGCCTTTTGGCAGACGCAGGAGGGTTTGGGAATGAATGTTTTATTGCGGGCGCATCGGGTAGAAACTTAACCGTTTGCGGCTCTGACGTTGGGAACAGGGGATGGGTTTCTGGTGGGGAATGACCTATGGCGGTTATTTTCCCAGTAACTGCATATAGATAAAGAAGCAACATGGTGCGGCATTGTCTAGGAAATGACCAGCTTTGACCTCGACGTGGTGATGCGGGGCTACCGCTTGGGGTATTTCCTGATGGCCGATGAACAGACAGGCGCCTTGGGTTGGTATCGCAGTCGGGAACGGGCGTTGATTCCCCTCGATGAGCGCTTCCATTGCCCCCGCTCCCTCAAACGCAAATTCCGCCATTTCACGGTGCAGGTTAACCGGGATTTCGCCGGTGTGGTGGCCGGTTGCGCCGCCCGCACCCCGACTTGGATTTCCCCTGAATTACAGCAACTCTACCTAGACCTCTACCGCGCTGGCCATGCCTACAGTTGGGAAACGTGGCATCAAGGGGCGTTGGCCGGGGGCATTTTAGGGATTGTGGTGGGCGCCGCCTTCATCGGCGAATCCATGTTCCATCGGGTGACCGATGCCTCCAAAGTGGCGTTGGTGACCTTGGTGGCCCACTTGCGCCAACGGGGATTTCAGTTGTTTGATGCCCAGGTGATGAACCCCCACCTGGCTCGGTTTGGCGCCTATACCATCTCCGACGGGGAATATCGGCGTTTGCTGGCCCAGGCCGTCCGGCAACCCGACTGCAGCCTGCTGTAGCCTGCCCGCCCAAACCTTACACCGCAGGATCGCTTGCTGGCTCCGTCATAAGGACTCCGTCCCGCTAGCGCGGTTGGTACGGGGCGGAAAAGCCTCTAAGCAGATTTAGTTGCTTACCCATATTATCAGTGGGGCGTACCATTCCCAAGGGAGCACCTACGACGGTGAAAGACCCGACCGGTGCCTAGCTTGGGCATATTCTCACTCCCCTAAAGTAAGCAGAACCTTAGGGAACTGGGTAGGGGCGTCTTGCCAGCGCCTTTGCGCGTCTGTTTGGGGACTGCGTAAGCATCCCCTGGCTTGAGGCGGTGGGAGTGTCAAAATGTTACGCAGGGGCTAACCAGGGAGACCGGATGCCCTAAAGTATTAAAGGATGGTTTGTGCTGTTTAGGAGTGAATGATGGCTGCAAGTTTCCTGCCGACGATCTTGGTGCCCCTGGTGGGTCTGGTATTCCCGGCGGTGGCGATGGCGTTTCTATTCATTTACATCGAAAAAGACAACATCGCCTAATCCCTTTGCTACCATAGAGCAACCCCGATAACGTATCCCCGATGGATGCAAAGGATTTTTTTGCCCGGAGCGGCGGTCAATGGCATTCCCAGCGGGTGACCCACCATTTGGCCTTTCGGCAGACGGAGCTGGGACGGTCGTTGATCTCCGTGACACCTTTGGCGTTGGATGACCCGCAGGTGGCAGCCGTATGTGCTTTGTACCAGTATTCGCCGCAGCAGGCCAGTGGGGCTTCGCGGGTGGAATGGCAAGGTGTGATGGGCTGGGATCGAGAGGGGGAGCAGCAAAATGGCAGTACGGTAATGGTGCTGATTCCCCAGGATGCGCGCTCGGGGCGATTGCTGCGGGAGGTGGGCTACGCGGAAAAAACGCCGGTCGCGGGCGGTTATCAGATGGACGAAACGGGCGCCCTGACCCTGGTGACGGAGTACGAGACCTTGCGTTCCCAGGAGCGGTTGTGGTTTGTGGGGGAAAACATTCGTTTGCGCACCAGCACCTTGGGGTATGGGTTTGGCGGGATGAGTATGGCGACCTTTGCGGTGGAAACGCGCGCGCAATGGCAACCGGAACGGGCGGTGTCCTTGCCCTGCCCGACGATTTTGGGCTGGTAGTGAAGACGGCAGCCAGCGTGAGGCCAGGTTGGCTTGCAAGAGGTTCCGCTTGAGGCGAGAGCATGAAAACCATCAGTGAAAATCGCGAAGCCCGGCATTTGTACGAAATTTTGGAAACCTATGAATGTGGCATTGAACTTAAAGGCACGGAAGTCAAATCGGTGCGGGCAGGCAAAGTCAATTTACGGGATGGGTTTGCCCGCTTTAAGGATGGGGAATTGTATTTGTTGAATGTGCATATATCGCCCCACGAGACCGCCAGCGCCTATTTCAACCACGACCCCCGCCGCACCCGCAAATTGCTCATGCATCGGGCAGAACTGCGGAAATTATTGGGCAAAGTGGAGCAGAAAGGGCTGACGTTGGTGCCGCTGAAAATGTATTTCAAGGGCGATTGGGCCAAGGTGTTGCTGGGGCTAGGGCGCGGGAAAAAGCTGCACGATAAACGGCAAACCCTCAAGGAACGCCAGGAAAAACGGGAAATGGAACGGGCGCTCAAATATCGGGGTTAGGTTTTGGCCGGGGATTGGGCAAATGGTTACCTATGATACAAAATGCCCTTAACGTTCTATCCCCTAATAGAGGGATAACGTCGGGCTGTCAGCCGGTGTTCCGGTGAGCAATTGGGTCAATTCTTGAGAGATACAGCTCAAGTTTTGGCCATAGGGGCATCGCTGGCGGAGCCAAAATTGTTGTTTTGGGAGGTCGTGTCACCCATGCCGATTGTGTCTCAGAAAACTCGTTTGCCTTTTCGTCTGCGCCCACGGAAGGTGCGCTTTCGGGAATTTCGGATTCCCCGCGCTTGGTTGACCCTGCTGGGGTATCTGTACGCGCCGCTGGTGGTGTTGGGCATTGTTACCTGGGCTACTTGGGTGGGTGCCCAGACCCCGACCCCTAGCCCGGTGATGACGCCTGCGGCGGGGGAGGTCACTGCGATTAAGGAGGGCCTCAAGGCGGTCACGGACCAGGCAACGAACTTGAAGGTGGCTGTCGATACGGTGTGGGTGTTGCTGGCGGCCTTCCTGGTGATTTTTATGAACGCCGGGTTTGCCATGGTGGAGGCAGGCTTTTGTCGGCAGAAAAATGCGGTGAATATCCTGTCTAAAAACCTGATTGTGTTTGCCGTTAGCACCATTTCGTTTTGGATTTTTGGCTTTGCGTTCATGTTTGGGGATGGCAATGAGTTTTTGGGTCTGAATGGGTTTTTCTTGACGGGGCCGGATAACAGTCCGGCAACTGGCGATGCCTATCAGGGGATATTTAGTGCTTTGAATTGGACGGGTGTCCCCCTGGCGGTGAAGTTTTTGTTCCAGGTGGCCTTTGCAGGGACGGCAGCGACGATTGTCTCTGGGGCAGTGGCGGAACGGATCAAGTTTATTGACTTTCTGTTTTTCAGTTTTATTTTGGTGGGTTTTGTGTACGCCATTGGCGGTCACTGGGTTTGGGGCGGTGGCTTCCTGGCGGATTTGGGCTTTTGGGATTTTGCCGGTTCGACGGTGGTGCATTCGGTGGGGGGTTGGGCGGCCCTGATGGGGGCGGCGCTGCTGGGTCCCCGCATCGGCAAGTACACCGAAAGCGGCATCAATGCCATTCCCGGCCATAATTTGGGGTTTGCTACCTTGGGGTGTTTGATTTTGTGGTTGGGCTGGTTTGGGTTTAATCCCGGTTCGACGATGGCGGCCGACCCGGCGGCGATTGGGCATATTGCGCTGACGACGAACTTGGCGGCGGCGGCAGGGGCAATTGCGGCGACGGTGACTTCCTGGAGTTGGTTTGGCAAGCCGGATTTGTCCATGATTATCAACGGTATTTTGGCGGGGCTGGTGGGGATCACGGCAGGCTGCGCCTTTGTTGGCCAGGTGTCGGCGGTGATCATTGGTCTGGTGGCCGGGGTGCTGGTGGTGGCAGCGGTGGCCTTCTTTGACCGGCTGAGAATTGACGACCCGGTGGGGGCAGTGTCGGTCCACTTGGTCTGCGGGGTGTGGGGCACGCTGGCGGTGGGCTTGTTTGCGGAAGGGGCCAAAGAGGGGGGTCTCTACACGGCTGGCCCGGCGGCGGGGCTGTTTTTTGGCGGTGGCTTGGGTCAACTCTGGGCGCAATTTTTGGGGGTGGTCATTGTCGGCGGCTGGGTGGTCGTCACCAGTACGGTGGCTTGGTTAATTCTCAAAGGGGTGTTTGGCCTGCGGGTGCCCCCGGAAGAGGAACTCAAGGGGCTGGATATTGGGGAACATGCCATGGAAGCCTACGCGGGCTTTGTCAAAGAGGAACTGTAATGCCGGGGGCCAAGGCGGCGGGTCAGACCCGCCGTTTTTTTTTGCCAGGGGTTGGACAGGAACCCCACAATCTGCCAGGTTGCGCCTATAATTTAAGACAAACCGTAAAGAAACGTAAATTTTCCTTATAGCCACACGGACTCCGTTGGGAGGCTAGAGTGGTAACTACAGGAGAATTTACGGGGCGGTTGTGTCCTACATTTTTTCTCGGTTTGGAGAACTATCATGACCATTGCACTTGGACGCACCCAGGAGCGGGGATGGTTTGACGTCCTCGACGACTGGTTGAAGCGGGATCGGTTTGTGTTTGTGGGCTGGTCGGGGCTGTTGCTGTTCCCCTGTGCCTATTTGGCGTTGGGGGGCTGGCTGACCGGCACGACCTTTGTTACCTCTTGGTACACCCACGGTTTGGCTTCTTCGTATCTGGAGGGCTGTAATTTCCTGACGGCGGCGGTTTCCACGCCGGCGGATGCCTTTGGGCATTCGTTGCTGTTTTTGTGGGGGCCGGAGGCGAATTGGGATTTCACCCGTTGGTGCCAAATTGGCGGCCTGTGGACCTTTGTGGCGTTGCACGGGGCGTTTGGCCTGATTGGATTCTGTCTGCGCCAGTTGGAGATTGCCCGGCTGGTGGGGGTGCGCCCCTATAATGCGATTGCGTTCACGGCGCCGATTGCGGTGTTCGTGTCGGTGTTTTTGATCTATCCCCTGGGGCAATCCAGTTGGTTTTTTGCGCCCAGTTTTGGGGTGGCGGGGATTTTCCGCTTTATTTTGTTTTTCCAAGGGTTCCACAACTGGACCTTGAACCCCTTCCACATGATGGGAGTGGCGGGGGTGCTCGGTGGGGCGTTGCTGTGCGCCATCCACGGGGCGACGGTGGAAAATACCCTGTATCAGGATGGGGATTCGCCGAACACCTTCCGGGCGTTTGAACCGACCCAGTCGGAGGAAACCTATTCGATGGTGACCGCCAACCGGTTCTGGTCGCAAATTTTCGGGATTGCCTTTAGCAACAAGCGCTGGTTGCACTTTTTCATGTTGTTTGTGCCGGTGACGGGGCTGTGGATGTCCTCGATCGGCGTGGTGGGTCTGGCGCTGAACCTGCGGGCCTATGACTTTGTGTCCCAGGAGTTGCGGGCGGCCGAGGACCCCGAGTTTGAAACCTTCTATACCAAGAACATTCTCTTGAACGAGGGCATCCGGGCCTGGATGGCACCGATGGACCAACCCCACGAAAACTTTGTCTTCCCCGAGGAGGTTTTGCCCCGTGGAAACGCTCTATAGTCCTGGTTTGGTGGCAGGCGGTCGGGACCAGGATTCCACTGGTTATGCCTGGTGGGCCGGCAATGCCCGTTTGATCGAGTTGTCGGGTAAGTTGTTGGGGGCGCACGTGGCCCATGCGGGTCTGATCGTGTTTTGGACGGGGGCGATGACCCTGTTCGAGGTGGCGCATTTTAACCCCAACCAACCGATGTATGAGCAGGGGCTGATTCTTCTGCCCCACCTGGCGACCCTGGGGTATGGGGTTGGTCCGGGCGGGGAAGTGGTGGATATCACGCCCTATTTTGTGACCGGGGTGCTGCACCTGGTCTCGTCGGCGGTGCTGGGCTTTGGCGGGCTGTACCATGCCCTGATCGGCCCGGATACCCTGGAGCAGTCGTTTCCGTTTTTCGGCTACGACTGGCGGGACAAAAACAAGATGACCACCATTTTGGGGATTCACCTGATCATCTTGGGGTTGGGGGCGCTCCTGTTGGTGGTCAAGGCCATGTTCCTAGGCGGGGTGTATGACACCTGGGCGCCGGGGGGTGGCGATGTGCGGGTGATTACCAATCCCACCTTGGACCCGCGGGTGATTTTTGGCTATGTGCTGAATTCGCCCTTTGGGGGTGCCGGTTCGATTGCCGGGGTGGACAATATGGAGGATGTGATCGGCGGCCATATCTGGGTCGGGTTCCTCTGTATCCTCGGCGGGATTTGGCACATCCTCACCACGCCGTTTGGTTGGGCGCGGCGGGCTTTGATTTGGTCCGGGGAAGCCTATTTGTCCTACAGTCTGGGGGCCTTGTCCCTGATGGGCTTTATCGCGTCCTTTACGGTGTGGTACAACAACACGGTCTATCCCAGCGAGTTTTACGGGCCGACGGGGCCGGAAGCGTCGCAAGCGCAGGCGTTGACGTTTTTGATCCGGGACCAAAAGCTGGGGGCCAATATCGCTTCGGCGCAGGGGCCGACGGGTCTAGGGAAGTACCTGATGCGCTCGCCTACCGGGGAAATCATCTTCGGTGGGGAAACCATGCGCTTTTGGGATTTCCGGGGGCCGTGGTTGGAGCCGTTGCGCGGGCCGAATGGTCTGGACTTGAACAAGCTGAAAAATGACATCCAACCCTGGCAAGAACGGCGGGCGGCGGAGTACATGACCCATGCGCCCTTGGGTTCGATCAACTCGGTCGGTGGGGTGGCGACGGAAATCAACTCGGTGAACTATGTGTCTCCCCGGGCGTGGTTGGCCGCTTCCCACTTCATCCTGGCCTTTTTCCTGTTGGTCGGACACCTGTGGCATGCGGGGCGTGCCCGGGCGGCGGCGGCGGGCTTTGAAAAAGGCATTGACCGCAAGGCCGAACCGGTGTTGTCCATGCGGGAGTTGGATTAAGGGCCAAGGCTGCCGGGATGCCAAGCCCCTGGGAGCGATCCCAGGGGTTTGGTTTTGGGGCGGCTATGTTATAACTGGGTTTAGGGGATGAGCTAGGTAGGCGGCGGTTAGGCAGCAGAGAGAGGGAGAGAAAGGGGGATGCGTGCGATTGTTGTTTGGACTGTGGGGGCGATGCTGGCAATGGCCACACCGGCCTGGGCGCAGGCCAGCAATCTTTTTGCGCCCCGGCGGCAGGATGAGTACCAAGGCCCGACGGCAGAAACTACTTCACCGGTGGTAAATATGCTGGAATTTATTAACCATGCGTCCTTCAAGGCCAACAGCCGCAGTATGGCTGAGTTTCTCGAAGACAGCCAGGGGGGAATTTCCCGGGCAGCGGAGGCCTTTCGGGCCAAACAGCGGCAACTGCTCAACCCGACGAGCACTGTTGAGGTGAAACCTGCTCCCTAGGTTGGTCGTCCATGCCACCCACCTATCGCCCGGAGGAAGTGCAGGGGATTTTGCAGTGGGCGATTGCCCGGCAGATGCAGCAGGGGACGGCGGCGGATACCTTGACCCAGGCGCAGTTGCAGGAAATTGCTCAGGAATTGGGGATTTCGCCAGCGGATTTGGCGGAGGCGGAGCGGGCCTGGCGAGAAGCGCAGCAGTTGGACCAGCAGCGGCAGGCATTTCACCAGTGGCGGTGGCGGGCTTGGCGGGCGCATGTAACCCGCTCCGGGGTCATTACGGTTTTGGTGACCCTGCCTTTTGTGTTGCTGGATTGGGCTTGGGACGGGCAGGTGGTGGTCTGGACCAGCCGCGGGTTGGCCTGGCCTTACTACATGCCGTTGGTGGTGGCGACGTCTTTGGGGCTGGCGGTGCTGTGGCATCTGTGGCAGACCCTGCAACGGGAGGGGGAAGCCTACGAGCGGGATTGGCAAGCCTGGCAACGGCAGCAGCGGTTCCAACAGCTCAAGCAAAAGGCGGTGCGGAAGTTGGCGGGGGTGGTCGCCTGGCTCGAACGGCTGCTGGGAGATTAGCGCCCGCTCCTGGGGTACACTAGGAGGCGGGTTTAGGGCAGGCCATGACCGATTTTGTCTGGGAATTGGGGACGGAGGAATTACCGGCCGATTTTGTGGCGGCGGCGCTGGCGCAATGGCAATCCCTGATTCCGGCCAGTTTCCAGGAAGTGGATGTGCAGCCGCAGCGGATTGAGTATTACGGCACGCCCCGACGTTTGGCCGTCTATTGCCAGGGGTTACCGGCAAAGCAGGCGGACCAGCAGGTGGAAGTCAAAGGCCCGGCGGTGCAGGTCGCCTACCGGAATGGGGAACCGACCCCGGCGCTGTTGGGGTTTTTGCGGGCGCGGCAGGCGGAATTGTCCCAGGTCGAAAGGCGGCAGACCCCTAAGGGTGAATTTGTCTATCTGCGGCAAACGTTGCCGGGACGTCCCATGCCAGAGGTGCTGGCGACCTTGATCCCGCGTTGGTGGCAGGGGTTGAGCGGGCCGCGGTTTATGCGGTGGGGAGATGGGCCGGTCAAATTCAGCCGTCCCATTCGCTGGCTGCTGGCGCTGTGGGGGGAGCAGGTGGTGCCGGTGACCCTGGAAAATGGCTCGGAATGTCTGCACAGCGACCGTATCAGCTACGGCCATCGGGTGTTGCATCCGGGTCCGGTGGTCATTCCGCGGGCAGAGGCGTACTTAGACTGTCTGCGCCAAGCGGGGGTGGAACCGGATGTGCGCCTGCGCCAACGCACGATTCAGCAAGAACTGGAGCGGGTGATTCCTGCCGACAGTCGGGTGGATGTGCCGGATGAGCTGTTGGCGGAGGTGACCCAACTGGTGGAATGGCCAAGTGGCATTTTGGGCCGTTTTGACCCGGCCTATTTGCATTTGCCCCCGGCGGTCATTACGACCGTCATGACCCAGCACCAGCGCTATTTCCCGGTGTTTGCCGCCCAGGGAGACCTATTGCCCTATTTTGTTGCCGTCAGCAATGGTCATCCGGCCTGCGCGGACACCATTCGCCAGGGGAATGAGCGGGTGTTGCAGGCGCGATTGGCAGATGCCCAATTTTTTTACCAGACGGATATGCGCCAGCCCCTGGCTGCCTACGTTCCCCAACTGGCGCAGGTGACGTTTCAGGAGCAATTGGGTTCGGTGTGGGACAAGGTGCGTCGCATCGAACGGTTGCTGACCCAAACCCTAGGCGAGACGTCCTACCCAGAGGCGTGGGTGCGGGACATTCTGCGGACGGCCCATCTGTGTAAAGCGGATTTGGTGACCCAGATGGTGGGGGAATTTAGCGAATTGCAGGGGGTGATGGGGGGGCATTATGCGGCGCAGACGGGGGAAACGGCGGCGGTGGCGCAAGCGATTGCTGAACATTACCAGGATGTGCCGACCACGTTGGTAGGGCAGTGGGTGGCCTTGGCAGACCGGTTGGATACGGTGGTGGGCATTTTGGCGGTGGGCCTGATCCCGACGGGTTCTTCTGACCCTTTTGCCCTGCGGCGGGCGATGCGGACGATTGTGTTGATGACTGTGCAGATTTATCCCACCTATCCGTTGAATTTGGCGCAGTTACTCGCCAGGATGATGGACATTTTGGCGGCAGATTACCCTGGCTTTCATCGGGAAGAACTCCAGCACCACTGGTATTTCCTATTGGGGCAACGGCTCCAGAGTTTGTTGCAAGAAAAAGGGTTGGATTACGACTTAATTCAGGCGTTGGTTGACCCGCACCAACCGGCGATGCTGGCGAAAATCAGCGCCAATCTCCCGGACCTGTTTCACCGGGCAGACCTATTGCAAACACTGCGGGCCAATGGCGTTTTGCAGGCTATTTATGCGACGGTGAATCGGGCGACCCGTTTGGCCAATCAGGGTACTTTGCCGCCGGATGTATTGACGCCGGAGGGTGTGATTGACCCGCAGCACTTTCAGCAACCGATTGAGCAGGAGCTGTACCAGGCGGTGACCCAATTGCTCAATCAAGCAACGGCGACCCAGCGCACCGGGAATTACGACGGTTTGATTCAAGGGTTGCAGGCAATTAACCCGGTGTTGGCGCGGTTTTTTGACGGCCCGGAAAGTGTGTTGGTCATGGATGCCAACCCGGATATTCAACGCAATCGCTTGAATTTATTGGGTCTAATTCGCAATAGCGCTTTGGTGTTGGCGGACTTTGCCCAGATTGTCAAAACCTGATGGCTAAGGCGTTGGTGTTGGGGTTAGGCAAATCGGGATGGGCGGCGGCGCAGCTTTTGCATCGCCAGGGGTGGCAGGTGGAGGTGCAAGACAGTCAGGTATCCCCCGCTTTGCTGCAGCAGCAGGCCGAGTTGGCGGCCCTAGGGATGACGGTGCGCCTGGGACAACCGTTTGCGGTGGCGGCTCCCTGGCCGGAACTGGTGGTGGTCAGTCCGGGCGTGCCTTGGGATGTGCCTATTTTGCAGCAACTGCGGGCGGCGGGTGTGGATGTGGTGGGGGAACTGGGGCTGGCCTGGCGTCACCTGCGGGCCTATCCCTGGGTGGGGATCACGGGCACCAACGGCAAAACCACCACGACCAGTTTGGTGGGGGCCATCCTCAAGGCGGCAGGGTATCGGGTGACCGTCTGCGGCAATATCGGTACGCCTGCCTGTGCGGCGGTGGGAGAAGCGTGGGATTGGGTGGTGGCGGAAATAAGCAGTTTTCAGATTGAGTCTTCCGGGGAAGTTGCCCCCAGAATCGGGGTATGGACCACCTTTACGCCTGACCATTTGGATCGCCATTACACCCTAGAAAACTACTGCCGCATCAAAGCCCATTTACTCTCCCAATCCCAGATCAAAATTCTCAACGGCGATGACCCCTACTTGCGGGCGCATTTTCCTCAGGTTTGGCCGGATGCCCTTTGGACCAGTACCCAGGGGCCTGAGGCCTTACCGCCATCTCAGCAACCCGGCATTTACATCGAAAAAAATCAAGTGATGTGGGAGAATCAGGCGATTTTTTCCCTAGAGGATTTCCGTATGCCGGGGCAACACAATCGGCAAAATTTATTGCTAGCCATTGTTGTCGCCTGTGTGTTGCACGTTGATCCCCAAATCATTACCCAGGCGATGCGTACTTTTCCGGGGGTGCCGCACCGCTTGGAAGTGTTGGGCAGTTATCAAGGCATTACCTACATCAACGACAGCAAAGCCACAAATTACGATGCGGCGCAAGTGGGTCTGGCAAGTATGACCACGCCGACGGTGCTCCTAGCCGGGGGGCAGGCCAAACAGGGCGAGGATGGGGCTTGGTTGCAGACCATTCAACAGCACGCGGTGGGGGTGGTGTTGTTTGGGGCGGCGGCCAACCAGTTTGCCCAACGCCTACAGGCCATCGGCTATACCCCTTTTATCCAGGTACAAACCCTAGAGGAGGCGGTACCGGCAGCCCACCAATTGGCCCAGGCCACCGGGGCGCAGACCGTTCTCCTATCCCCCGCCTGTGCCAGTTTTGACCAGTACCCCAACTTCGAGGCCAGGGGGGAGCATTTCCGGCAACTGTTCCACGCCTTGCAAGCCTCAGCGTCGGTGTCGGCGTAGGGCTATGACTCCTGCAAATGCCCATCAGAGGCGGGCTTTGTGGGAATTGAATCCAAAAATCCAGATATGGGTGACCAGGGATTCGAACCCTGAACCAGCGGATTAAGAGTCCGATGCGCTACCGTTGCGCCAGTCACCCTTGGCCCCCTGCCCGCGCAGGGGGTTCCTCAATAATTACATCAAATCTTACATAATTACATACCTGCACCGTTCATGCCACTCCCGCCCGGTTTGGATGCCGGTTTGGGTTCCGGTTTCTCGACAACTAGGGCTTCCGTGGTCAAGAACATACTGGCTACGGAAGCAGCATTCTCCAGCGCCGTGCGGGTGACCTTGACCGGGTCAATGATCCCAGCGGCAATGAGGTCTTCGTAGGTGTCGGTGAGGGCGTTGTAGCCCATAGGTAACTCCATTTGCCGCACTTTTTCGACCACGATGGGGCCGTTGGCTCCACTGTTGGTGGCAATTTGCCGGAGGGGGTAACTCAAGGCCCGCGCCACGATGTCCACCCCGGTTTTCATTTCCGGATCATCCAGGGATTGTGCCAGGGTGGGCAGTTGTTTGGCCAGATGCACCAGAGTCGCCCCGCCACCGGGAATGATCCCTTCTTCCACCGCGGCCCGGGTGGCATGCAGCGCATCTTCAATGCGGAGTTTTTTCTCCTTGAGTTCGGTTTCGGTGGCCGCACCCACTTTGATCACCGCCACCCCACCGGCCAGTTTGGCGATGCGCTCTTGCAGTTTTTCCCGGTCGTACTCGGAATCGGTTTCCGCCAATTGTTGCCGAATCTGGGCAATCCGTTGCTGGACTTGGGTTTGGGTGTTTTGGTCGGCCACGATCACGGTTTTGTCTTTGCTGACCGTGACCCGGCGCGCCGTCCCCAGCATATCCACCTGCACCTGGTCGAGCTTGAAGCCCAGGTCTTCCGAGAGAAATTGCCCGTTGGTGAGAATGGCAATGTCTTCCAGCATGGCCTTGCGCCGGTCGCCAAACGAGGGCGCTTTGATGGCACACACATTCAAAACCCCCCGCATTTTGTTCACCACCAGCGTCGCCAGGGCTTCGCCTTCCACATCCTCGGCGATGATCAACAGGGGTTGCCCCACCCGGGTCATTTTTTCCAGAAGGGGCACCAGGTCGGCCACGGCACTGATTTTTTTATCCGTAATCAACAGCCGTACCGACTCGTACTCGGCGACCATCCGCTCTTGGTCCGTGACCAAGTAGGGGGAAATGTAACCCCGGTCAATCTCCATGCCCTCGACCACTTCCAGTTCCGTGAGCAGGGATTTGGATTCTTCGACCGTGATCACCCCGTCTTTGCCCACTTTCGCCATCGCTTGGCCGATCATCTCGCCGACTTCCCGGTCGTTGCCCGCCGAAACGGTCGCCACTTGGGTCACCATGTCCCCCGAAACGGGCTGGCTGACTTCGCTCAGTTTTTGCACCAGGTAGTGGACCGCCTGCTCCATCCCCCGGCGGAGGTTCACAGGATTGGCCCCGGCAGCTACGTTTTTTAAGCCCTCGAGGATCATCGCCTGCGCCAACAAACAGGCGGTGGTGGTGCCATCGCCGGCCACATCCGCCGTTTTTTCCGCCACTTCCTTGAGCAGTTGCGCCCCGGTGTTTTCCATCGGGTTGCTCAGCTCGATTTCTTTGGCAATCGTGGCGCCGTCATTGATAATCTCCGGAACCCCATATTTTTTCTCTAAAACGACATTGCGCCCCCGCGGACCCAGGGTGACGCGCACCACATCGGCCACGGCATTGACGCCCCGCTCTAGAGACTTCCGGGCTGCTTCGTCAAAATCGATCAGCTTGACCATGGTGCTTGTCCCGAAATCACGTCACCGTTGATCCTAGCACCCCTTAGCACTCAACGGTGGAGACTGCTAAATTTGCCAGAAAGGGCGGGACTCGTTTAACATAACTTAAGTATCTTAACCATGGTTCCATGAACGTTTTTGGCTCGTTGAGTGTCCCGATGCGGCGGCCAGCGGTCGAACCGGCGCGTCCGCAGCAGCGCCCGATTACCATCAAATCTGCCCGTGAGATTGAGGTGATGCGGGTGGCAGGCCGGATTGTGGCGACGGTTTTACGGGAAATCAGCGAGTTGGTCCGACCGGGGATGACCACGTTGGATTTGGACCGCTATGCGGAACAACGGATTCGTGAGTTGGGGGCGACGCCCAGTTTCAAGGGGTATCACGGGTTCCCGGCCTCGATTTGCGCCAGTGTGAATCACGAGGTGGTGCATGGCATTCCCAGCAGCAAGAAGGTGCTCAAGGCGGGGGACATTCTCAAGGTGGACACGGGCGCCTATTACCAGGGATTTCACGGGGATTCATGCATCACGATTGCGCTTGAACCGGTCAGCCCGGAGGCCCGGCGGTTGATGCAGGTGGCAGAAACGGCCTTGTACAAGGGGATTGAGCAGGTGAAGGCGGGCAATACGTTGATGGACATTGCCGGGGCGATTGAGGATTACGTGCGGTCGCAGGGGTTTCAGGTGGTTGAGGATTTTACCGGGCATGGGGTGGGGCGGTATTTGCACGAGGAACCGTCGGTGTTCAACTACCGCACCAATCAGTTGCCGAATGTGAAATTGCGGGCGGGGATGACCTTGGCGATTGAACCGATTGTGAATCAGGGGTCGGCCAAAACGAAGATTCTCCGGGACCGCTGGACGGCGGTGACGGTGGACAACAAATTGTCGGCGCAGTACGAACACACGGTGCTGGTGACGGCCACCGGGTATGAAATCCTCACGGATCGCAATTTTTAGCTGGTGGGGCGAGCGGGTGCGGCGGTGATGGGTCTGGTGGAAGTTCCCCTCTCGCGCCAGGTGATTGAGCGGCTGGATTTAAGCCCGGTGCGGCAGGTACTGCCGGCGTGTCCTGACCCGGATTGGCAGTTGCGGTTTGCCATTGATTACCCCCGCGACCCCAGCGACCCGCGCGAGTTGTCGGAGGTGCCGGAGGTGCGCCTGTGGTTTATCCGTTTGGATGCCCATTACCCCTGGTTGCCGTTGTTTTTGGATTGGCAGGGGGAGTTGGCCCGTTATGTGGCGATGTTGGTGCCCCATCAGTTTAGCCCCCAGGACGGGATTCAGTTCAACCCGGAGGCCCTGGATATTTTTATCATGAGCAAGGTGTTTTATCTGTACCATTGGCTGCAACAGCAGGGCCAGGAACGGCTGGGGAAGTTGCAACAGATGACAGAGGTGCTGGGCTATCAACTGGACCCGGCCCTATTCGACCTGTTGGCGGCGGCTCCCTAAAGGCGGCGGTGGCCTGTGATGGCGTTCACATCAATTCTCGCAGGTTGTGCTAATATAAAAAATGTTCCGATGATCCTTGAGGACAGGTATACCCGTCAGTCATGGTTGGCTGATGGTTTTTTTTTGTACCTGATTTCGCTGGGGTGGGGAACAATCTAGCGTATGGTTGGCAGGACATAATCCCGGCCACTGCCGTAGTGAAGTTGTTCCCAGAGGCGGGCTTGGGTGTAATTGAGCGTGGTTGGCAGGGGTTTTTCGCCCCAGGCGTGCGCCAAGAGGGTGTAGAGGCTGAGCATGGCGTAGTGCCCTGTCCAATCCAGGAGCGCCCCCACGCCAACCCGTTGAACCACCTGCGCGACCAAGCAGGGATTTTGACGCACCATCCCGACCAGGGTGTGGGTTAACCCCGACAGTTGGATCACATCCCGCAAAAAGGGCTTGAGGACTGCATCCCCGGCTGTGGCCATCACCCCAAACGCTGTGGCCAACACTTCGTTGACCAAGTTGGGCGGCCAATTTGCCCCCACCGGCACCCGCATCACCTGCTGGAACAGCCAAGTTAACGCCAGATTGGGCTGGTAGGGTTGCAACAAACTCAAACTGTGCCGATCCAGCGCATCCGCTTGGAGCGCCGCATCGATTCCATTGAGCAGCCGCGGTAAATGCCGTAATAGGGCGCCAAAGCCGCCAAAACTCAGGGGCGATTGCATCCCACTACTGTCACCCACCGGCAGAATACGCGCCCAATGACTCCCCAAAGGACTGCGCCGATAACTGGGGAAGAAACCAAAAACAAAGCGCTGCCACATCAAGGCATCCACATCCACCCCTTGATAGGCGGGTAAATGCGCAAAATAGGCAGCAAACAACTCGGTTAAACTCGGTCGTTGCGGGTGGGTATCCACGTAGGTAAATAGGTAGGTTGTCCGTCCGTCCTGCGCCGGAAATGCCTCCCAAAAATACTGGCAATCGTTGATGATCGGCGTGGTCGTAACGATTAAATCTCCATGGGAACTTTCTGGGAATCCTTGGGCGCACCCCCCCACCACCAAACACACCCCATCCGGCACTTGCCCCCGGCGCGCCAACTGCGTTAATGGGGAAAAATGCCCCATCATATCCAACAAAAGACGGCTACGATAGATGCGCTGCTGCCCCTGGTGCACGGTGGTAATTTCAATCGCATCCGCCCCAATTTTGAGACCAACCACGGGTTGAAATTCCCCGATGTAGCCTCCCTCTTGCAGGAATTTCTGTTGCAACACCTGCAAAAAAATATCGGGACGCACCCCCACATTCAAAACATCCGTAACCCACCAGGCGGGACTATTGGCAAATTGAATCCGCCCAGGGTTATATTCCGTCACGATGGCCGTCGCCAACTCCGCTGGCGTGAGCAATTCCAAATCCAACAAAGACTGTAACTCCGCGCGGGAGATATTCCATTCCTGCCGCCGTCCCTGGAGTGCCCCCCGCTCCAGCACCGCCACCCGATACCCCCGCCGTCGCAGCCCCCACGCCACGAGCAGTCCCAGCGTGCCCCCGGCAACCATCACATCCCAATCCGCCGCCCCCAGCACTGCCGCCGTTTCCTGCACCGGCATCGGTGTCGCCCGGACATCCGTCCACGTGCCCCGCCCCGCCCCCCCTACCGCCGTCGCCGTCATCACCTGCCCCTGCTTGCACGCCGCCCACGCCCGGTCGGCCCGTTGCAACTCTTGCCAAGGGTTCCCCGGTACACGCTGCAATCGCTCCTGAACTGATGGCACAGGGAGAAAGGAAGCGAGTAACTACACTCTCATGATACAAACCTCCCAAACCCGTTTTTGGCAGCCAGAGCCATGCTCCCTGCCAACATGGCCGCACAATTCCTAGCAAAAAACAACTTCCAGAATCCTAACTGCTTGCAACCCAATCATCAAATTGCGGGTGCGCCCAAGCTGTGGCCTCACCCCACAAAAATACGTCACTTCCAAACCAACAAATTCAGGAGTTGCCCGGTGTTACCGAGTGACACCCCCAGGAGCGAACCACCAAACGATACGCTCGGTAACACCGGCTATGGTCGAGGATAGCAACCCACATTTTATGCGTAAATCCCCCGCCGTCTCAGCAGTGCCTCGCCTCAACCCAAGGTCAGTTCTTCCTTTTTGCCCAGCAATCCTTGCGGCCGCCACACCAGCACCAAAATCAACAAAAGCCCAATGACCATCACCCGCAACGCCCCCATGCGCCCACCGTCCAAAGGCAGGATCGCAGGCAAAACAAAACGGGTCACCGAATCATACAGCCAAAAAATCAAAGCACCCAGAAGTGTCCCCGCATGATGGCCACTGCCACCCAGAATCACAATGATCCAGGCTTGAAAGGTAATTAAAGGCACAAATGACTCCGGGTTAATAAAGGTCAATTGCCACGCGTAAAATGCCCCACTCACACCGCCAATGAGGCCCCCCAAAACCAGGCTGTGTAACTTGTAAACAAACACATTTTTGCCCAACGCCGCCACCGCCACCTCATCCTCACGAATACCCTTGAGCAGACGCCCCCAAGGCGAATGGCTCAGGTGTTCCAAAAGCAAAAATATCCCCAACAACATGGCCGCCAACAACACCAGCAACCTGGCTTTGTAATCCCCGGCATACAAGGCTGTCAAACCCGCCAAATAAATACTGAACAATAAAAGCGCTGTTCCCAAAATCAACAAACGTCTAGACCAGAGCGGTATCCGCAGGGCATAGCACAAACGCTGGACGCTCACCCCAAACAACACCGTCCACAGCGCCAGCGCCGGCCAACGACTCCACGCCCCCTGCCAGGGCAACGGATAGCCAAACACCCCCAACGCCCCCCGAGTTAACCACTGTTCATTCAGGGCAATCAAACGCACCAGTTCCGATACCCCAATCGTGACAATCGCCAGATAATCTTCCCGCAAACGCAAGGTAGTCAAGCCCATCAGCACCGCCAACACCATGGCCAACCCCACCCCCACCGCCATCGCCCAAAACCAAGGCAACCCCTGCAAACTCAGCAAAACCGTGGCATAAGCCCCCAAAGCCATAAACGCCACATGACCAAAATTAATTAACCCCGTAACCCCCCACTGCACATTTAACCCCAAACTAAAAAGGGCAAAAATTCCCGTATTCAGGGCCAAGAAAATCAGATAATCGCGAAACATGAATGGCTTACCCAAGACAGCCGCTACCGTATTGTACCGGAATCGCCCCCGCCCCCTCGACCCATCCGTAACACAGGCGTTATGCTAAGGGGGGGGGGAGAGGGGAGCATTCAAGGAAGGGGCATTAAACAAACTCATTACGAGTACGTTTGGCACGGGGATGCGCTACAGTAGAGGGGCAAAGCATTCCATCTGAGGACGTTTGGATTATGTCTTACGAGTTACCCGAATTGCCCTATGCCCAGGACGCCTTGGCGCCCTACCTGACGGCAGAAGTGTTGAATTACCACTACGGCAAACATCACGCCGCTTATGTGACCAACTACAACAACCTGGTCAAGGACACCGAGTATGCCGACCAGCCCATCGAGGACGTGATCAAAAAAACCTACGGCGACCCCAGCAAGGCGGGGATTTTCAACAACGGCGCCCAAGCCTGGAACCATACGTTTTACTGGCGCTGTATGAAGCCGGGCGGCGGCGGCGCACCCACCGGCGCACTGGCAGAGAAAATCAACGCCGATTTTGGCAGCTTTGAGGAATTCAAGACCGCCTTTAAGCAGGCAGGGGTGACCCAATTTGGCAGCGGTTGGGCGTGGCTGGTGTTGGAAAACGGCACCCTCAAGGTCACCAAAACCGCCAACGCCGACAACCCCTTGTGCTTTAACCAAATCCCCCTGCTGACGATGGACGTCTGGGAACACGCCTACTACCTGGTGTACCAAAACCGCCGTCCCGACTACGCCCAGGACTTTATTGACCACCTGATCAACTGGGATTTCGTCAGCGAACAGTACGCCGCCGCCACCGCCTAACCAACTCCCATCACCGCAGAGCGCCAACACGGCAGGGACACCCCCTGCTTTTTTTGCCTTGCCAGACTTTGACAACATTGCCGTTGTTAAAGTAGGCTAGAGGAGACTTAAGAAACATTGGAGTTGTTTTAGTGATGGCTTCTCGGGCAGCGCTTGACCCTTCCTTCGACCCGGTGCGGGTGTATTTGCGGGATATTGGCCGGATTCCCCTGTTGAGTCACGAGGAGGAAGTGGCCTTGGGGCGGCAAGTCCAGATGTTGACGCAGTTGCAGGCCCAGCGGGCCCAGCGGGAGCAGGAACTGGGGCGTCCGATTACCCAGGAAGAGTGGGCGGCATTGGCGGGGTGTTCCCTGGCGGAGTTGGAACAGCGGTGCAAAGCGGGGGAACGCGCCAAGCGGAAGATGATCGAGGCAAATTTGCGGCTGGTGGTGTCGGTGGCGAAAAAGTACGTGAAACGGAATGTGGATTTATTGGATTTGATCCAAGAAGGGACGATTGGCATGCAGCGGGGGGTGGAAAAATTTGACCCCAGCAAAGGGTATCGCTTTAGCACCTACGCCTACTGGTGGATTCGCCAGGCCATCACCCGCGCCATTGCCGAAAAAAGCCGCACCATCCGCCTGCCCATTCACATCACCGAAAAAATGAACAAATTCAAGCGCACCCAGCGGGAGTTGGCCCAGCAGTTGGGGCGGGCAGCCACGATTACGGAATTGGCCCAGGCCTTGGAACTGACCCCCAACCAGGTGCGGGAATACCTCGAGCGGATGCGGCAGCCCCTGTCTCTGGACGTGAAGGTAGGGGAAAATCTGGACACGGAGCTGGGGGATTTGCTGGAGGACCAAGGGCCGAGTCCTGAGGATTACGCCGCCCAACATTCCCTGCTGGCGGACATTGACCGGGGGTTGCAGGAATTGACGCCCCAACAGCGACAGGTCATCGAGCTGCGCTATGGCCTGAGTGGGGAAGGCCCCCTGACCCTTTCCCGGATTGGCGAATTGATGAACATCAGCCGGGAGCGGGTGCGGCAGATCGAGCGGGAAGCCCTCACCCGCCTCAAGCGCCGCCGGGGGGATATGCGGCACTACCTGGCCGGTTAACGTCGCCAGGTCACCTTGGGGAGAATCTGTTGCTGATCCACCCGGTGTTTGTAGCGCAGGGCAAAATTCAGCAGCGAATCCAGCAGCGAATCGGAGAGGTAGTGGGGTTGCAGGCCCAAATCCAGCAGTTTGGTGTTTTTGGCGTTGAAGTAATGCTCCTCCTTTTCCACCCGCGGGTTTTCCAGGTGCTGAATCGTCACCTTGAGGCCCATCGCCGCCCCCGCCTGTTGCACCTTATAGGCCAGCTCCGCCACGCTGAACTGTTCCGTGAACTGGTTAAACACCCGGAATTCGCCCGGCTGCGCCGGATGGTTCACCGCCAGTTCCACACAGCGCACCGTATCGCGGATGTCCAAAAAGCCGCGCGTTTGGCCCCCCTTGCCATACACCGTCAGGGGATGTCCAATGGCCGCCTGCACACAAAAGCGATTCAAGGCCGTGCCAAACACCCCGTCGTAGTCCAGGCGGTTGATGAGCGCCTCATCCATGCCGCATTCTTCCGTCAGCACCCCATAGACCACCCCCTGGTTCAAATCCGTCGCCCGCAGCCCCCACACCCGGCAGGCAAAGTGGATGTTGTGGGAATCATGCACCTTGCTGAGGTGGTACATGGAACCCGGTTGTTTGGGATAAGGCAGGGTATCGGTGCGCCCGTTGTGCTCAATCGTGATGTAGCCCTCCTCGATGTCAATGTTGGGGGTGCCGTACTCGCCCATCGTACCCAGCTTCACCAGATGACAGTCTGGGAACTCCTCCTTCATGGCATAGAGAATGTTCAGCGTCCCCACCAAATTATTCACCTGGGTCAGCACCGCGTGTTCCCGGTCAATCATGGAAAAGGGCGCCGAACGCTGTTCCCCAAAATGGACAATGGCCTCCGGTTCAAACTGGCGCAGTGACTTGATCAAAAACTGATAGTCGGTAATGTCCCCCAAAAACAGCTCAATCCTTTGGCCGGTGAGTTCCCGCCAGCGGCGCAACCGTTCCTGGATCGGGGCAATCGGGGTGAGGGTATCCACCTGCAACTGCATATCCCAGTAGCGGCGTATCAAGCTATCCATAATCCCGACCCGGTGGCCGCGATTGGCCAGGTGCAGCGCCGTCGCCCAGCCGCAGTAACCATCCCCACCAATCACCAGAACGTTCATAAACCTCTGCCCGTATTTTGTGATATTTGTTTACTGTACCAGCTTTGGGGGTCGCGCTCACGCAGGTGTCGGGAGTAATGACAACAAAAAATAAAAAAAAATAAACAAATCAACAACCAATGAGAGGTAGGAGGGACAAACCCCATGAGGTCAGGGCGAAAACGTAGGAAGATGCGCCGCTGGTGGTGGCGTCAGCAGGGATTTGTCGGGTGTTTGGTCGTCCTTTTGGGGCTGATGCCTCACCCTCCCAACCTCGCCCAATCGCCCAAGCTTCCTGCGGCCTTGCAAACCTATTTCGACCATTTGGAAGCAGGGCAAGAATCCCTGACCTTGCGGGACTACCCTGCTGCGATTGCCGCGTTTACCCAGGCCATCCGGGTGTTCCCCCAGCGGTTTGAGGCCTACTACCAGCGCGCCCAGGCGTACAGCTTTCTTCCTAACGACGCAGCGGCCCTAGCCGATGTGAACCAGGCCATCCAACTCAACCCCAAGTACGCCCCGGCCTACACCCTGCGGGCGTCCTTACACTTCCGAAGTCGGCAACTGGCCGCCGCCCTGGCCGATGTGAACCAATCCCTCGCTCTCGACCCCCAGCAACCTGCCGCCTACGGCCTGCGGGGCGCCATCAAGCGCGAAATGCAGGACATCCCCGGCGCCCTTGCCGATTTCCACCAGGGCATGACCATCGCCCAAACCCGCAAACAATTCTCCCTCTACAAGACCCTGCAACAGGAACTGGAACGCACCCAGCAACTGCCCCGTTAATTCAAAAGCAAAAACAGCTAGCCCACCACGAGCTAGCCGCCTCGAATGTTACTCCCTTATACCGAAAACCTAGAAGCTAAAGGTCGTCCGGATCGTATAAACCACGATGGGATCGTTATCCGCCTGACCGTTGGGGTTGAACACCACAAAGGCACCCGGCGTCACCTGGATAAACTTGTTCACCTGGAAGCGATAGAACGCCTCCAAATGCACCGGCACCGAAGTATCCCGCAGATTCAACTTGCGCGGGCCTTGCTGATTGGGACCAGCAACCCCCGCCGGAATGTTGCCAGCAGCAGCAGTAGCACCATTCCACTCACTCGCCGTCACGTAGGGCGGAATCCCCACCACCACCGCTGCCGTATCACCCCTGCGACCAAACACATCCGGGAAGATGAATTGCAAAGCAGCAGTCAACAGGTTCGCCCTGCGGGTGCCTTGTCTGACCCCTGCCGGAGGTGCCGTATCACTCTCACCCCGCACCCAGCCATAGCCAAACCAACCCGCCAAAGTGAACTGGGGCAACGCCCGCCACTGGAACATCAGGTTCACCGTCTGCATATTCACAGCGGTACGCGTAGCGGGAGCTAATCCAGGTGTCCCCGCCGGGTTGAACGGGTTAACGGCAAAATCCGTCCCCGTGCTACCCGTCAAGTTGATCCCAGCGGCAGCAGTCGCTCCAGCATCACTGTTGGTCACATTCTCGTTATAAACATACGTACCGCCGACCCCGAACTTAAAGTTCCGTAGCGGTTCCACACCCAGCAACAAACTAGCCGTATAGTTGGAACCAAACAAGCCCAAATCCGGGTTAGCGGCGCTCAGCGCAATACCGGGGTTATACGCCAAATATCCCGCATCTACACGGAAGATATCGTTAAACCTGTAGCCCACAAAGCCACCTGCTCCCGTGCCACCCCCTGCCCGGTAGAAAAGGGGATTGAAGCGACCAAACCGAGAAATACTACCGGCTGCACTCGACGCCAGGGGAGTGTACGCATCATAGAAGTCATCATGCTCGGTGCCCGCCGCCGCAATCATGACCGTCCCCCGCCCCCTGTCAAAGGTGAAGCGGTAGAACATTCGGTTGAGCACGGTATTGCCACCCTCACCGGCATCGAAGCCAAGACGTGCTTGATTCGTACCGGTCGCCCCATTCAAGTTGGCAATATCCCCCGTCTGCAACCGCACCCGTAGGAGGTCATTACCGGTGAAGCTGGTGTCAAAGTTCAACCGCACCCGGTAGCCAAACGCAACCTTGTCGGCAGTATTTGCCCTGAGTCCCCGTGGGTTAGCACCAGAAGCCACCACAGCACCCCGAGCCGCACCCGCAGTCAACGCACCCGTAAAGTTGCGGTTCCCACTCAGCAGGGCATCCTCGATCCGGTTGTAGGCGACTTCCGTATCCGCCACCCCATAGGGCGCAAAAATAATTTCACTGCGGAGCTTGGTCACCGTCGAGAACTGTTGCTGCTCCAACAGCGCCGTCCGGGCTTCCAGGGCATCCACCCGCCCCCGCAAAATGGATAACTCCGCCGCAAACTCCTCTTGTAACTTCTGCAAAACCAGCAAATCTTCCTTCGTCACCAACGGCTCGACCGCCGCCGCAATCAACTCATTAATCCGATCCAAACAAGCATTCAAACCTGCCGCAAACTCAAACCGCGTCGTCGCCCGCCGCCCCTGATAGGTCGGGGGATTGGTGGGCAAACCCACAATACACCCGTACCGCTCCACCAACGATTGCAACGCCAAAAACGCCCAGTCCGTCGGCTTTACATCCGCAAACTCCGAAACCGACGTCACCTGCGCCTGGTTCATCACCGCAGGCCCCACATAATACTGCTCCGACTTCTGCAACGTAGGGTTGACCGACTCGGTAGGCACCGCTTGGGCTTGGGCGACCCCACCGAAGACCACTACCGCCCCAAAGGCCGCTGGGGCAACTTGTAACACTCTGGCCAATGAACTACGCATCACAACACCTCACACCTGAACTCTGAGTTGGTGAACCCATGCCTCTAATATACACGCTTCGTTCACGTTTGTGACTCTACCGCGCCAATGTTAAGAACACCTTGTCCTAAGGTTAACGGAAGATTAAAAAATTCTATCGGTTTACCAGCGGGGGGGATGGGCAAGCAGGCGTTCCACCTGGGCTGCGTCCAAAGGCGGCGAAAAGAAGTATCCCTGGCCGTAGGCGCAACCCAGCTCTCGCAGTTGGCGCCATTGTTCCTGGGTTTCGATGCCCTCGACCACCACCGTTTTGCCCAGGGCGTGGGCCAGGGCGACAATCCCCTGCACCAAGGGGAGATTCTGGCTGTCTAGGGATTGAATCAGGGATTTATCCACCTTGACCACATCGGTAGGCAGGGTACGCAAGCGCGCCAGGTTGGAATAGCCGGTGCCAAAGTCATCCATCAAAATCTGCACCCCCAGTTCCCGCAGTTGCGAGAGCATGGCAATGGCCGCCTCTTCGCTTTCTGTCAACAAACTCTCGGTCAATTCCAGCTTGAGGTGGTTCCCCGGCAAACCGGTTTCCCGCAAGACCTGGGTGATCTGGGCTACCAGGTCGGTCTGGATAAATTGCTTGCTGGAGACATTGACGCTCATCGTCAGGGGCGACCGCTGCGGAAATTGCTGTTGCCATTGGCCCAGTTGTTGGCAGGCCTGGCGCAGAACCCACAGCCCAATGGGAATAATGAGCCCGGTTTCTTCAGCAATCTGGATGAGCTGGTCTGAAGGAATCCAACCCACCTGGGGGTGATGCCACCGCACGAGGGCTTCAAAACCCACAATTTGACCGGTTGCCAGGGCCACAATCGGCTGGTAGCGCAGGGACAGTTCTCCCCGGGCAATCGCCCGGTTCAAGTCGGTTTCCAGGCGCAGGCGATTGCCAGGTTCTGCCATCCCCGGTCGGAACACCTCCAAACGGCCCCGCCCCAGATGTTTGGCCCGTTGGGTCGCCGCCCGTGCAAACCGCAGCCAGTCCTCCGGTTGACTCACTGGCAGGTCGCTAAAACTGACCCCCATGCTCACCGTGATAAACACCTCCTGGCCGTCCAGGTCGAAGGCGGCGGATAAATCCTGTTGGATGGCTTCCACCAGCCGCAAGGCCGCTTCCAGGCTGGTGACACTTTCCAAAAGCAGGGCAAATTCATCTCCTTCCAGCCGCACCGCCGTATCCCCAGGGGCCAACCGCTGCCGCAACTTCCGGGCAAAGGCCGCCAACAGTTTATCCCCGGTGCGATACCCCAGGCTGTCATTGACCTGTTGCAGGCGGTCAATATCCAAATGCACCACCGCAAACTGCAACCGGGTTTCCACCGCCAGCCGTTCCCACAGGGTCTCCAGCAGACAAATAAACATATTCCGGTTGGGCAGGCCGGTCAGGGCATCGTGGTACACCTCCGGCACGACCATCGTGCTGTCACCCGCCGGTTTGGGCGGGTAGGTCGTTGGGGCCGTGCCCACCGTACTCAGGGCAATTTTGTACGGCCCAATCTGGAAACAGTCCCCATCCCGAATCCGCCGGTTGGTGCCCAAAAAGTGCTGCCCGTTGAGAAACGTGCCGTTGGTGCTTTTATCCACCAATTCCAGGCCGTCCCCTTGCGCCACAATCAGGGCATGGCAGCGGGAGACTTGCCTGTGCGCCAAAACGACCAAACTACCGTCCTGGTTGTTCATGGCCGACCGCATGGCCTGCTCATCCCGCCCAAAGGCCACAGGGACGGTGACCGTGCGCTGCTCCAGCGTGCCCAAAGCGGGGTCTTCCCAGGTCAATTGCAGTTCTGCGGCCATGGGTTTGTGGGTGTATCCTGACGCTTCCGCTACTGAAATATTAATCCGACTCTACAACGAATATTGGTAGTCTGAGGGGGGAGGCCGACCTGATTCATGGCCGCGCAATTCCGGGTATAAATTTCTATAAAATTTCTATACTAGAGCCAACAACCCCTGCTGCATGGATCCACGCCAGCGGTGGGTGGAAACTGAGCCAAAATCGCTTACGTACTCTCTATCGGGGAGTTATGAGTTACGCTACGGTGTCTACCCAAGTGTTGCTGGAACGGGGGAGTCAAACCCGGCAGCATCTTTATCCCAACTACAAAGTGATTGTCCTCAACGATGATGTCAATACCTTTCAGCACGTGGCCAATTGCCTGATGAAGTACATTCCCGCGATGACCCCTGACCGGGCGTGGGAATTGACCAATCAGGTGCATCACGAGGGGCAAGCGGTCGTCTGGGTCGGCCCGCAGGAACCCGCAGAACTGTACCATGAGCAACTCAAGCGGGCGGGGTTGACGATGGCGCCGCTAGAACCGGCATGACCACGGCGTTTCGGCTACAAGCGCCCTTTGTCCCCACCGGGGATCAGCCCCAGGCCATTGCCCAATTGGTGCAGGGCCTACAGGCGGGCTATCGCTACCAAACCCTGTTGGGGGCAACGGGCACGGGCAAAACCTTTGTCATAGCCAATGTAATTGCACAGGTGGGGCGGCCGACGTTGGTCTTGGCGCACAACAAAACCCTGGCCGCCCAGTTATGTAATGAGTTGCGGGAGTTTTTCCCAGAGAATGCGGTCGAGTATTTCATTAGCTATTACGATTACTACCAGCCGGAAGCCTACATTCCCGTTACGGATACGTATATTGCTAAGAGCGCGGCAATCAATGACGAGATTGACATGTTGCGCCACTCGGCGACCCGTTCGCTCTTTGAGCGGCGGGATGTGATTGTGGTGGCTTCGATTAGTTGCATTTATGGGTTGGGCATTCCCGGCGAATACCTGCGGGCGGCGCTCCATCTGGAAGTGGGGATGACGGTGGATTTGCCGCAGCTATTGCGGGGGTTGGTGGAGATGCAATACGAGCGCAACGATGGGCAATTGGGGCGGGGGAAATTTCGGGTGCGGGGGGATGTGGTGGAAATTGGCCCTGCCTACGAAGACCGGGTGGTGCGGGTGGAATTTTGGGGGGATGAAATCGAGCAGATTCAATTATTAGACCCGGTGACAGGGGCAGTCTTAGAACGGGTGGAACGGCTGAATATCTATCCGGCACGCCACTTTGTCACGCCCCCGGAACAACTGGAGCGGGCCTGCCAGGCGATTGCGGCAGAACTAGAGGCGCAATTGGCCTATTTGGAATCCCAAAATAAACTGGTCGAAGCCCAACGGCTCAGGCAACGCACCCTTTATGATTTGGAGCTATTGCGTTCGGTGGGGTACTGTAATGGGGTGGAAAATTATTCCCGGCATTTGGCGGGTCGTCCCCCCGGTTCCCCGCCGGAATGTTTGGTGGATTATTTCCCGGCAGATTGGTTGTTGATTGTGGATGAATCCCACGTGACGGTGCCCCAGTTGCGGGGGATGTACGAGGGGGACCAATCCCGTAAACGGGTGTTGATTGAGCATGGCTTTCGCTTGCCCAGCGCTGCGGATAATCGTCCCTTGCAAGCAGAGGAATTTTGGCAAAAGGTGAACCAGTGTATTTTTGTGTCGGCGACACCGGGGGATTGGGAATTAGAAGTATCGCAACAGGTGGTGGAGTTGCTCATTCGTCCGACGGGGGTTTTGGACCCGGAAATTTCCGTGCGTCCGACGGCCAATCAGGTGGAGGATTTAACGGGCGAAATTCACCGGCGAATTGAGCGGGGCGAAAAGGTGTTGGTGACCACCCTGACCAAGCGTATGGCGGAAGATTTGACCAGTTATTTTCAAGAGCATGGGCTGCGGGTGAACTATCTACATTCGGAAATTGATGCGATTGGCCGCATCGAAATTTTGCAGGGTCTGCGGGCGGATGAATGCGATGTGATTGTGGGGGTGAATTTGTTGCGGGAAGGGTTGGATTTACCGGAGGTTTCTTTGGTGGCGATTTTGGATGCGGATAAAGAGGGGTTTTTGCGTTCGGAACGGTCGTTGATTCAAACCATTGGTCGGGCCGCGCGTCATGTCCGTGGGCAGGCTATTTTGTATGCAGATGTGATCACCGAAAGTATGGCGCGGGCGATCCAAGAAACCCAACGCCGTCGCCAAAAACAAATGGCGTACAATCAAGCGCATGGGATTACCCCCCAACCCATTCGCCGCAAACCGGCCAATGCCATCTTGCAAACGTTGGAATTGTCCCGGCGGGTGCAGGCCAAGGAGGCCCCAGGCTCCTACACCGTCCCTGCGGTTCCTGTGAGTGACCTACCGGCTGTGATTCAGGAATTGGAGCAACGGATGCAGCAGGCGGCGCAGAATTTAGAGTTTGAACAGGCGGCGCGCTATCGGGATCAAATTCGCCACCTCAAGCAGCAATTATCGGCCTCGGAACGATGACCTATTGTTTGGGGATTCTCACCCGGTGGGGCTTGGTCATGGCCGCTGATTCCCGCACCAATGCCGGGGTGGATTACATTTCCACCTATCGCAAATTGTTTGATTTTTCCGTGCCGGGAGAACGGATTTTGTTGCTGTGTACGTCGGGGAATTTGGCCATGACGCAGGCGGTGATTGCCCAACTGCGCCAGGATATTCACCATCAACAGCAGGAAAATTTGCACACCTTGGGTTCCCTCTACGAAGTTGCGACCTACATCGGCCGCAAAATTCGCCACCTGCAGGAGGAAAATCGGCGGTGGCTGGAGCGGGACCACATTGATTTTCAGTGCAGTTTATTGCTAGGAGGGCAAATTCAAGGGGATGAGCCGGGATTGTTTTTGATCTATCCCCAGGGCAACTGCATTCATGCCACGCCGGAAACTCCTTTTTTACAGATTGGGGAAACCAAGTACGGCAAACCCATTCTCGACCGCACATTGACCTATCACACGTCCCTGGAAGCTGCGGCCAAATGCGCCCTCTTGTCCATTGACTCCACGATGAAATCCAACATTTCGGTCGGGCCGCCCATCCATTTGGTGCGCTACGAGCGGGACAGTTTCCGGTTGCGCCATTGGTTGGAATTGGGTTTGGGGGACCCCTATTTGCTGCAGATGCGTCGCTCCTGGGAGCAGTCGTTGCAACAGGCGTTTGCCCAATTGCCTGCCCCCCAATGGCAGGAATGGGGGATTGAGCGCGACCGCTGGCCCCATGTGCAGCCGCAATAGTCCCTTGCCGGCGGCGTGGGTCGTTCTCTTGGGCGCTAGTGTGCTGGATTATTGGCTGGGTGATCCGCCCCAATGGCTGCATCCGGTGCAGGTGATCGGCTGGGGTATTGAACGCTACTGTCGCTGGGTGTGGCAGCGGCCCTGGGGGGCGCGGGCGCAAAAAATCGCAGGGGTTGCCCTGGTGCTGCTGACGGTGGGCCTGACGGTGGGAACAGTAGGCGGCCTGCTGGCGTTGGCTGCCTGGGTGCATCCGGCGCTGGCGGGCCTAACCCATACGCTTTTGTTGGCCAGTTGCTGGGCAGGACGGAGTTTGCGGCGGGCGGCCCTGGAGGTGCTGGCGCCTTTGGAACGGGGGGATGTGCCAACGGCGCGGCAGGTGTTGCGGCAGTACGTGGGACGGGATACCCAGGACCTACCGGCTGCAGAAATTCTGCGGGCGGTGCTGGAGACGGTGAGCGAGAATGCCACCGATGGGGTGATGGCCCCCCTGTTTTACGCCTTGGTGGGGGCCATGTGCGGGCAACCGCCGGCGCTGTGGGCTTTTGCCTACAAAGCCGTCAGTACGCTGGATTCGATGGTCGGCTATCGCACGCCCCCGTTTACCCACCTGGGTTGGGCCAGCGCCCGTACTGAGGATGTGCTGACGTGGCTGCCCTGTCGCGCGGTGGTATTCACCATTGGGCTGTTGTCGGGTAAACCGGGGGAGGTGTGGCGGCTCTGCTGTCGGGATGCGCCCTGGGACCCCAGTCCCAATTCCGGTTGGAGCGAGTGTTGCTATGCGGCGGCTTTGGGGGTGCAGTTGGGCGGGGTGAATACCTATGGGGGGGTGGTCAAACGCAAGCCGCTGTTGGGGGAACCGCACCGACCGATTACGCCCGCGGTGATTCAGGAGGCGTTGGGGCTAACCCGGCGCTGCTTTTTGCTGTGGTTGGGGTTGGGGCTGTTGGCTTTGGGGGTCGGCCCAGGTTGAGGCGGCGACGGGCGCTTGGGCAGGCTGGCCCCAGATCACCTGTGCGTGGCGGTAGGTAACCGTGCCGGGGGGCTGCCCTTTGAGCCGTTGCACGTAGCGGACGGGGGTATAGACCACGGGCACCCGATGGCTATGGCGACTGCGGCTGTAGTAGGCGGCGATATCGGCGGCGGTCTGGACATCGGCGGGGCTGGGGTGGGTTTTGGGGGGGAGGCGCAAAATCACATGGCTGCCGGGGATTTCCTGGGCGTGGAACCACAGGTCGTGGTCTTTGGCGTAGGTGAAGGTCAACAGTTCGTTTTGGCGGTTGTTGCGCCCGACATACACCAGGTAGCCCTGGGGGGTGGTGAAGGTCAAAAAGGGCACGGTTTTGGGGCGGGCAGGGGGACGGTAGGCAGGGGGTTGCCACGCGTAACCCTGCTGGGCCAGTTCACTGTAGATGTCGGCCAGGATGAGTTCTGGGTTGGCGTCTGAGTTGAGGTCCAGTTGCTGCACAAAGGTTTCTACCTGCTCCAGATAGGCAATCTGGGCCTGTACCTGCGCAAGCAACGGCAACACTGTCTCTTGGGTGCGTTTGAGTTTTTGGTATTTGCGGTAGAGTTCCTGGGCGGTTTGCAAGGCGGTTTTGTCCGGGGGAATGGCCACACGGATAGGTGCTGCGGTGGCAAAGTCTGGCAATTCCAACACCCGCATGCCCGGTGACCACCGGTGCAAATGGGCCAGGAGTAAATCGGCCTGCTGGCGATAGGTGTCGGCGGCCTGGCTTTGCTGTAGTTTTTCCTGAAACGCCTGGGCCTTGTGCCGGAGTTTGTGCTGCTGATGGCGCAGTTTTTGGGTGAGGGCATGGACCTGGTGCTGCAGGACCTGGGCGGTCAGGCGCGGTTGGTAGTAGGCCTGGAGCAGCTCGCTGACGGTGGGAAATGCCTGGATGATGCCCCAGCCCAACACCGTGTAGCCCTGGGCGGTCAGGCCGGGTGTGAACTGGCCCTGGGTCAAGGCCGCCAACCATTCCTGCCAGAGATGCCACCAGCGTTGCCAGTCCTGGGGGGTGATCTCCGTAACCGGCGTATCCGGGTCCAGATGCACCTGTTGCCCCATATCCCGCAGGAGTTTGCGGCTCAAGCCGCGGTAATTTTCGATCAGGGCACGACTGAGCGGCCAAGGGACCTGGGTGAGTTTGGCCTGCCAGATGGCAAAGGGTTCCTCCAGCCGGGGAATGGCCTGGGTGAGGGCGGGGGGCAATTGGTAGGGCGTGCCGGTCTGGAGGGGGCGCACCCGCGATTCCTGGGGGCTGACCTGGTGGGCGCAGGTGAGAATGGTGCCGTCGGCGTGGGTGAGAATGGCATTGCTGTAGCGCCCCATCACCTCCAGGTACAGATGCCATTGGGGGGGGTCGCCAGGGCGGGCGGCAAAGTCGCACACCACTACCCGTTCCCAAGGGTCAATCAAGCGCAGGTCGGTCAGGGCCAAATGCCCCAGTTGGTGCCATAGCTGTTGGCTAAAGGTAAAGGTGTCGGCCACCGGGGGTGGCGCAGGACTGAGGTGGAGACGGCTGGCCTGGGGATGCCACGACAGCACCAACCACCCCCTTTGCTTGAGGGTACGTAGCCCCAGGTACAGATGATATTTGTCCGTCTGCACCACCCGTTCGATGCGCGCCGGCACCCAATCCCGCCGCAATTCCTGACAGACCGCCCTCAAGGTGGTCACATCACAAGGCTGGAGCGTCATCCTACTTTTGCAGGTAGGCCACCAACCCCCGCGCCCGGTGATAGGCCGTGGTATTCCCCTGGCGATGGAAAATCTGCGCCGCCCGGCGGGCATCTGCTAAAGCCGCCGCCTTCTGCCCCAGCCCTGAATAGGCCAAGCCCCGCTGGAACAGGGCTTCCCCCGAATCCGGGTTGAGCCGCAACACCTGGTTAAAATCCTCAATCGCCCCCTGCCGGTTCCCCTGCGCCGCCCGCACCAAACCCCGCCCATAGTAGGCCCGCGGTTCCTGGGGCGCCTGCTGCACCCACACATCGTAGGCCGCCAGACTGCGCTCGTAATCCTTTAACTCCCGATACACCGCCGCCCGCTGGGCATGGGCTTCCGTCAATTCCGGCTGCAACAACAACGCCCGCTCCCAATACTCCAGGGCCACCTGTCGCTGCCCCAGGGCATGATAGGCCAAACCCAAATTATAGCACAATTCGCCACTGGCAGGTTCCAGACGCAGCGCCTGGTGCAAATCCTGGACGGCGGCTTCCCAGTGGCCCAGGCGGCTGTGTACCCAGGCCCGGATGGCATACACCGGCCACCAGTCCGGGCGGAGCGCCTGCACCTGCGCCAAATCCGGCAAGGCCGCTGTCGCTTTTTTTCCAAGACAGTAGAGGTAGGCCCGCAACACCAAAGCTTCTGTCAGGCCATCGTCCAAGTACAGCGCCCGTTGACAGGCGGCCAGCGCTGCGGCAAATTGACCTTGCTGGGTATAAACCAGCGCCTGCACAAGGTGGGTTTCCGGCTGGTGGGGTTGACGCGCCAAGGCCTGGCGTAGGGTCAGCAACGCCGTCGCATTATCCCCCGCCAAAGCGTGTTGCACCCCTTCTGTCAGATAATGGCCGACCGGCTCCCCTGGTTTCATGGGTTGACCCTAGGGTTTAGCCCCATGTTCCCACAGGTGGCAGTCCGGTCGCAACTAGCGGGGCAGGGGGAAACGGCGCAAGGGGCGTACCGGGGATTGGCGCAGGGTGGCCCGCCCAGGCACGTCAATCAGCCCGCCGGTGCGGATGGCATCTTCCAGTTCCGTGCCTGTGAGGTTGGCGCCGGTAAAGTCGGCCCCCCGCACATCCGCCCCTTGCAGATTGGCATAGCGCAGGTTGGCGTTGCGGAAATTGGCCCCGCGTAGGTCGGTGTTGGCCAGGTTTGCCCCGCTGAGGTCGGCCTCGCTGAGGTTGGCACGCGTCAGGTCGGAGCCGCTGAGGTCGGCATTTTTCAAATCCAGACGGCGCAAATCGGCTTCCCGCAGGTCGCAGTTGGTGCATTTGTTGGTGCGGAGCAATTGCCGGACCTGCTCTGGTTCGGCACTGTAGCCCGGCCAGGCCCACAGGGTCAAAACGACAAGTGTGAGGATGGGAATTCTCAGCATAAAAACCTCCTCCATGCTTGGAGAACATGGCCTGATGATCACTGTTTAGAATGACAGCAACGCCGGGGGCCAAGTTCCATTTCCCGGCCCGCAGGAGACGTACAATAAAAGCAGGATTGGCGGTGGACTCAGGCTCACCCCACACCGTTGGGGATCGCCGCTAGAGCCGTACCATGATGATAGGAATTGGGTTTCCTGCCGGTACAGCGTTCGCTGAGAGACCCGCTATGATTGTGGAGAATTTCTTCATCCGGGCTTTTGATAAGGCACGGCGGGGGGATTACCAGGGGGCCATTTGGGATTACACCCAGGCGTTGCGGGTAAATCCAGGGGATGCCAAGGCGTTTAATAACCGGGGGTTTGCCCATTTTATGTTGGGGGATTATGCCCGGGCCGTCAGCGATTACACCAGCGCCTTGCAGTTGGACCCCCGCTTTGGGGAAGCGTATTACAACCGGGGGATTGCCCGGTTTATGTTGGGGGATTACGAGGGGGCGGTGGCGGATTACACCCAGGCGATTCACCTGCGTCCCCGCGACCCCAAGGCGCACGGCAATCGCGGTTTTGCCCATCTGATGTTGAAAAACTACACCCAGGCGGTGGCGGATTATACGGCGGCCTTGGCGCTCTACCCGCAGGATGCCAAAGCGTACTACAATCGGGGGGTGGCCTATCTGGGCTTGGAGCAGTACCAGGCGGCCTTGGCGGATTTACAGCAGGCGTTGCGGTACAACCCGGAGTTTGCCGAGGCGCACAACAAGCTGGGCAGCGCCTATTTCGAGCTGGGCCAGGTACAGGAGGCGTTGCACCACTATCAGGAGGCGTTGCGGTTGAACCCGACGCTGGCAGAGGCCTATTACAACCGGGGGGTGGCCTACGGGGAGTTGGGGCAGGTGCAGCGGGAAATTGAGGATTATTCCGAGGCGATTCGGTTTAACCCGGAATTTGGCGAGGCGTATTACAACCGGGGGATTGCCCGGTTTATGGTGGGGGACAAGCAGGGGGCGTTGGCGGACTACACCAAGGCGATTCAACTCAACCCGGAGGATGCCCGGGCCTACAGCAACCGGGGGTTTACCTACCACAGTTTGCACCAGTTGGCGGAGGCGGTGGCGGACTACACGCGGGCGTTGGAGTTGGACCCGAATGCGGCGGAGGTCTATAGCAAGCGGGGAAATGCCCGGTTTGACCTGGGGGATGTGGCAGGGGCAATTGAGGACTATACGGAGGCGATTCGGATTAACCCGGATTATGCGGTGGCCTATTACAATCGGGCGACGGCGCGGTTTGATTTGGGGGATGTGCTGGGGGAGATTGAGGATTACAATCGGGCGTTGCGGTTGGACCCGGAGTTTGCCGATGCCTATTTGAATCGGGGGTTGGCAAGGCTGCGGTTGGGGAATCGGCGGGAGGCGCTGGTGGATTTTCGCAAGGCGGCGGCTTTGTTTGCCCAGCGGGGGGATGGGGCGATGCACCAGCAGATTCTTGACCTGATGCAAAAAGTGACTCAGAAGTAGCGCCTGTGGGATAATGCTGGGTTGGTGAGGGAACAGGCCCCAGGATGACGGAATCGCCGGTGGTGTTGGTCACAGGTGCGTCGCGAGGGATTGGGCGGGCAACGGCCCTGGCCTTTGCGGCAGCCAAAGCGCGGGTGGTGGTGAACTATCACCGGTCGCCGGAGGCAGCCCAGGCGGTGGGGCAGGCGGTGCAGGAGGCAGGCGGCGAGTCTTTGCTGGTGCAGGCGGATGTCTCCCAGCCGGAGCAGGTGGACCGTCTGTTTGACCAGGTGCTGCACCACTGGGGGCGGCTGGATGTGCTGGTGAATAATGCGGGGATCACGCGGGATGGGCTGTTGGTGCGCATGAGTGATGCGGACTGGCAGGCGGTGATGGGTCTGAATTTGGACGGGGTGTTTTACTGCATGCGGGCGGCGGTGAAGGTCATGCTGCGGCAAAAGGCGGGCCGGATCATCAACATTACTTCGGTGGCGGGGATGATGGGCAATCCGGGCCAGGCCAACTACAGCGCGGCCAAGGCGGGGGTGATCGGGCTAACCCGCACGGCGGCCAAGGAATACGCCAGCCGGGGCATCACGGTGAATGCGGTGGCGCCGGGGTTTATCGCCACGGAAATGACGGCGGAGTTGCCCGCGGCCAAAACCGCAGAGGTGCTGAAACTAATTCCCCTGGGGCGCTACGGGCAACCGGAGGAGGTGGCGGGGTTGGTGGCGTTTTTGGGGCTGCATCCGGCGGCGGGCTATATCACCGGGCAAGTGATTCCCATTGACGGCGGCCTGGTGATGGACTGAAGGGGGGGAATCCTTTAGGATAGTGGGTAAATACGTGATTAACGAATGTTTGGGTTCCTCATGGCAGACGACCTACGTGCAGCCCTGGAATTGGCGACGGTGGAGGAGTTAGAGGATTTGACGCAGATTTTGTTTGGCCGCCGTTTGAACCCCTTGGACTATTTGTGGACGCCGACGCCAGAGCAGGTGCGGGCGCAGGGGCGCCAGGCTTGGTTGGATGCTCTGGAGGCGCGGTTGCGGTTTTTGGCTGCGGATGGGCTGACGGTGTTGCAGGGACGGGCCGGGCAACTGAGTTACCAGCAAATTCTGTTGCAGGTGTGTCGTTATTTGAAACTGCCCTGTACGGCGGAATTGAGTGTTTTGGATTTGGAGTCGGAAATTTTTCTGCATGTGCTGCAACGGTCCTGGGACAAACTTCCGCCGCAAAAACGGCGGGAGGTGCAGGCGGAGTTGGCGCAGGAGTTGACGGGGCCATGGCAACGGGAAGCCCTGCAGTCCTTTTTGCAAAAAGGGAGTGTGGTGGCCCTGGGGTCGGTGGTGCGGGTACTGTTGTTGCGGAAATTGGCGGGTTACACGGCGGCAATGCATCTGACGCGCACGGCGCTGGTGCAGGGGGCGCGGGTGATGGCGGTGCGGGGGGTGACGGCGTTGCTGGGGCCGGTGTTGTGGGGTTGGTTTCTGGCGGAGTTGGGCTGGAGCGCCATTGCCACCAATTACGCCCGCGTGATTCCGGCGGTGCTGACCCTGGCGCAAATCCGTTTGCTGCGGGATGAATCCCTAACTTGGGCGCCCGCATAGGTTGGCTGGGGTTGGGGCTGGCGGTTTTGCCCTTCTGGTCGGCGCTGGGCTTGGCGGTCTGGGCCGGGGGGATGCTCGGGCTGTGGTGGCGCCAGGGACGGGCATTGTGCCAACGGCGGGATACCTGGCTGTGGTTGCTCTTGGCGGTTTTGTTCCTGGTGAGTGCGCTGCAATCGCCGGACCGGGGGAATGCCCTGTTGGGGCTGGGGAATTTTTTGCCGTTTTTCGGGTTTTTTCTGGCGGTGCGTGCCCAGGTGACGCCGGCGCAACGGCATCTGTGGGCGCAGATTATTGGTGTTACGGGGCTTGTGGTCGCTGTTGTGGGCATGGCGCAGTTGTTGGGGGGGCAGGCCACGTTCTCGCTCTGGGGGCTGGAACTGAATTGGCATCCCCGCATCCCTGGGCGGATCGATTCGGTGTTTAGCGATGCCAATGTGATGGCGTCCTATTGCGTCATGGTCGGGGCGGTGCAGGGGGGATTGGCGGCCAGCGCGCCGGCGGGGTCGTGGAGGCGGTGGGGATGGGGGGCCGCCAGCGCGCTTACCCTGGGGGCGGTGGTGCTCACCCGGTCGTTGAACGGCTTGGCGGTCGTCTGGCTCTTGGGTCTGGGCCTCAGCCTCATGTACCGGCGTTACCTGGTGGCAGGGGGGCTGGTGCTGCTGGGGCTGGGCATCCTGGGGGCGGGGTGGGACTGGCCGGGGTGGCGCACGGTGGTTCCGGAAGTCCTGTGGGGTCGCCTTTCCAAATACCTGGCGGGGCAGGCGGAGGATTTACGCACGGTGCAATGGCAAATCGCCTGGGCGTGGTTGGGGCAACGGCCCTGGTGGGGTTGGGGCCTGCGCTCTTTTCCCGCGCTGTACCACCAAAGTACCCATAGCTGGGTGGGGCATCCCCACAATCTTTGGGTGATGTTGCTGGTGGAAACGGGCATCTGGACGACCGGGTTATTGACCGTGCTGGTGGGGCGGGTCGTGGTGCAGGGCTGGCGGCAGTGGCGGCAGAGTGGGGATGCGCTGTACGGGGGGGTGTGGTTGGGGTTTGTCGGGATTAGTTGTTTTCACGTTTTGGATGTGACGTTGTTTGATGGGCGGATCAATGGCCTGGCCTGGTTGTTGCTGGCGTTGCTGGCCGCGCGTGCTATATAAGGGTCAGGGTTGGGAAGGTAGGCGGTAGTGAAAGCGTCGGTCTGGGGCCAGCGGCTGGCGGTCTATGGCGGGTTGGTGGTCATTGCCCTGGGGGTGGTCGGGCCGGGGGCGCGCTGGATTACGCCCAAAATCCAAAATCTGGAGGCCCTAGCCGGTTTTGTCGCCACCCTGGCGGAAGTCTTGGCCGGGGTGTTGGGTTTTACCATCTCCGCCGTGGCCATTGTGGTGCAGTTGAGCGCCGAACGGTTTAGTCCCAAGGTCACAGAATTATTTCTGCGGGAGCGCACCAATTGGCTGACCATTTTATTCCTCATCTTGGCAAATTTAATCAGCGTTTGGACAACCCTGGCTTTTGCCTTTGACCCGATGCCCTTTGCCCTACTGGTGATTAATTTGCTCCTGGGGAGTATGGCCTTTATTATCCTCATTCCCTACTTTATTTTTGTGCTGGATTTTCTGCAACCGAATTCCATCATCCAAAGCCTACAACAGCAGGTGCAGCGGGGCATCAAGCAGCGGTTTGACGCCAAGAGCGAACCTGCCAAAATTACGCAGGCCCACGCCAGTTGTCTTTCGGCTTTGGGGGAATTTCGCTCCATTGCCATCAGCGCCATCCAGCAGCGGGACCAGGCGATTATCTTGGGCTGTTTGGAAAGTTTGCGGGATTTGGCCCTGTTTTATGGCCTCTATAAAACCCAACTCCCAGAGGCTTGGTTTCGCCTGACGCCCCCCATCTACAAAGACCCAGAATTTATCTCGGTTGATGCCATGAAACTGCGGGAAATCGAAGCGCAACACATCTGGCTAGAGGTGAAAATTTTTCGCCAGTATCAGGGCATTTTGACCAATTCCCTGCTGGTCTCTGCCGAAACCTGTACATTGGTGGGGATTTGCACGCGGGAAATTGGGGAACAGGCTTTGGATTTAGGTCATCTTCCGGTGATCCATCTCACCGTGAAATTTTTTAATACCTATCTGCGGCTGATCATCAATCAGCGGGACATTCGCGCTGGTTACAATATCATCAAACAATATCGCCTCTTAGCGGAAGAAGCGCTGTTGCGGGGGTATGACGATACGGCTATCGAAATTGCCCAGCACTTCCGCTACTACAGCGTTATTGCCTACAAGGCCAACCTCTATTTCCTATGCGAAACCTTTGCCTATGATTTGGGGCATTTGGTGCAGACCTGCTCGAATTTGGGAGAACAGGTGCATCGCCAGTTGTTGGACATTTTCCTCAAAATTGACCAGGACCCAGAGAGCGAACAGCAGGAGCAATCCTCGCGGGGGGTGCGCAAATCCCAGGTGAAATTGGCGGCCTATTATTTGAGTCGGGGGGACAAGGAACTGGCGCGTTTCATTTTTCAGGATATGCACCAGGAACCCTACAGCCGCATCCAGGTCATCTGCGAAGAATTGCTGGCAACGGCAGAGGATTTTTGGGAATTTACCGACCGCGGCGAGAGTTTTTACTATCTGGAACCCGCCTTGCATCCCTACGTGCGGGAATTTTTCAGTTGGTTTGCGCCGCCAGCAATTCCGACTCCGGGATGAGGTCGTAAGGGGCAGGCAGAATCAGGGACTGGCCGGTCATCTCCGCGGGTTGGGGCAAGCGCAACAATTCCAAAATCGTGGGAGCGACATCGGCCAAGCGTCCTCCCTGCCGCAGTTGCACCGCGCCCCCATGCCCAGGGACTTTGGCCCCCTCCCCTTCTACCAAAATCAAGGGCACCGGGTTGGTGGTGTGGGCGGTCCAGGGGTTGCCCTGGTCGTCCGCCATCATTTCCGCGTTGCCGTGGTCGGCGGTAATCAGCACCGTGGCCCCCACTTGGCTGGCCGCAGCCAACAGTTGCCCCAAACACCGATCCACGGTTTCGATAGCCGTCACCGTCGCGGCCATGTGCCCCGTATGGCCGACCATATCCGGGTTGGCGTAATTGACCACCACCAGGTGATACTGGCGCGACCGCAGGGCCTCGACCACCGCTGCGGTCACCTGGGGCGCCGCCATGGCCGGTGCTTGGTCGTAGGTCGGCACCTGGGGGCTGGGGATCATCAGCCGTTCTTCCCCCGGAAAGGGCTGTTCCCGACCGCCGTTAAAAAAATAGGTGACGTGGGCATATTTTTCCGTCTCCGCCGCGCGCAACTGCTTTAGCCCGTGTTTGGCCACCACTTCCCCCAGAATGTTGGTAAAGTTTTGGGGTGGAAACACCACCGGCAGCCCCAAGCTGGGGTCGTATTCCGTAAAGGTCACCACATCTAAAGGTTCCAGATAGGGGCGGGGAAAACCGGCAAAATCCCGGTCCACAAACGCCCGCACCAACTGCCGCATCCGGTCGGGACGGAAATTGTAGAAAATCACCCCATCGCCGCTTTGAATTGCCCCAGGCGCCAGCCGGGTGGGGGGGATAAATTCATCCGTCACCCCTTCTTCATAACTGCGGGTCAGAAATTCCACCGCGCCCAGGGTTGTCCCCACCCCGTCGGTGGTCATCACCTGATAGGCCGCCTGGGTGCGCTCCCACCGCTTATCCCGGTCCATCGCATAGTAGCGCCCGCTGACGGTGACAATGGCGCCGATGCCCAGATGGGTCAAATAGGCCTGCACCTTGCCCAGATATTCCTGCCCGGAGGTCGTCAGGGTGTCCCGCCCGTCGGTAATCGCATGCACACAGACCTGGCAAAACCCCTGGGCTTTGGCAAAATCCAGCAACGCCAGCAGGTGATCCAAATGGGAATGCACCCCACCGGTCGAACAGAGTCCCACCAGATGCAGATTGCCCGCCCGCTGCCGCACCCGCGCCGCCAGTTCTAGCAAGACCGGATGGCGCAAAAACTCGCCTTCCGCCGCCGCATCGGAAATCCGCACAAACTCCTGGGGGATCACCCGCCCGGCCCCCAGATTCAAATGTCCCACCTCGGAATTGCCCATCTGCCCCGCCGGTAACCCCACATCCCGCCCGGACGCCTGCAGCAAGGTGTGGGGGTAGGTCTGCCACAGACTGTCCATCACCGGGGTCTTGGCGCTGGCAATCGCATTGGCCGTTGGGTTTTCCCGATACCCCCAACCGTCCAAGATCACTAACACAACCGGAGCCGTAGGATGGGACATAGATCGTTCTCTCTGGAGATGGATGGTGTTCTTGATGGATGAATATATTTTATTTACGACCAAGTCGCCAAAAATAGCAAATGAGCACCTAGGCCCTGGCTGGGGCGACCCCTTATCCCACCCAAACCGCCACCGGTACAGCTCGCCTGGCCAAAGCACACTACCGTTGCCCAGCCCTTGGCCCTGACCCGACCCGCTGGGGGGCGTCAGAGCAACTTCACCTGCTTAAACAGCCTTTTGCTGCCCACCGCAAAGGCCACCAAACCCGCCAACAGGGCAAAGTAGGTAAGAACGCTCGCCATAAACGCCGATGCCATTCGTCACATCCTCCTCCATCATACCCGCCAGGGAGAACCACCACCAACTCAAATGCCCCCGTCCCGAAAATCTAAGGATTTTATTAAAAAAACGTTTTTTCCCCACCCCCGGCGCCCCATTGTAACCTCCGGCACTGGATTTTTGCGAAAACCAGGGTAGTCTAGTGGTGTCATTCCCTTGCTGCGCTTCCCCAGCCGGAGCATCATCCATGCGCCGCGACCCGTTTGCCTATAGCATCACCGACATTCCCGAACCAACAGCCAGTGGGACACCGGATTTGGTGCGGCTGTACCTCCAGGAAATTGGGCGCGTCGAACTGCTGAGCCGGGAAGAGGAAATTGCCGAAGCCCAACGGGTACGCAAATACGTGCAACTGCGGGAATTGGCCCAGCAGGTGGCGCAGGGGCATCAGGCCGCACCACCAGCACACCAGGCTTTGTTGCGGGAGTATTTGGCCCTCAGTCAACTGCGGGAGCAACTTACGGCCCAGTACGGCCATCGTCCCACGCCGCAACAATGGGCGCAAGCGGCAGGCCTCAGTGCCGCTACCCTCAAACAAACCCTGTCCCAGGCCCGCAGTTTATGGGCGCAGTTGGCAGGCATTACCCCCACCGAGCTGGCCCACATCGAACAAGAGGGCTTGCGTGCCAAAAAACACATGCTCGAGGCCAATCTGCGGCTGGTGGTCTCGGTGGCGAAAAAATACCAAAACCGGGGCCTGGAACTTTTGGATTTGGTGCAGGAAGGCACTCTGGGACTTGAGCGAGCGGTGGAAAAATTTGACCCCGCCAAGGGGTATCGCTTCAGCACCTACGCCTACTGGTGGATACGCCAAGGCATTACCCGGGCCATTGCCACCCAGTCCCGCCCCATCCGTTTGCCGGTCCATGTGATCGAGAAATTAAATAAATTGAAAAAAGCCCAACGCCAGGCGGCGCAAGTCCAAGGGCACAGCCCCAGCCTGCAGGAAATTGCCCAGGAGATGCACCTGACCCCGGATCAGGTGCGGGAATGGTTGGCCTGCATCCCCCGGGCGGTCTCCCTGGAAACCCGCGTGGGACGGGAACAGGACACGGAATTGGGAGAGTTGCTACAAGCAGACGCCCTTTCCCCCGAAGAAAAACTGCTCCACGAGGCCTTGCATCAGGATTTGCAGGAACTCATGGGCGAGCTCACCTTGCGGGAACGGGATGTGATTGCCATGCGCTACGGCTTGCGGGATGGGCATATTTATTCCCTGGCCGAAATTGGCCGCGCCTTAAATTTATCGCGGGAGCGGGTGCGGCAAATCGAAACCAAAGCCATGCAAAAACTGCGGCAACCCAAACGGCGCAACCGGATGCGGGCGTATCTGGACGCTCTCAATTGAGGAACGTTGGCTACGTCCTGGCCGTGATCACCTGGCGGACCCAAGCCGCCGTAAACGGCGCCAGTAAAACGCCATTGCGGTAATGTCCGGTTGCCCAGAGGATGTGCGGCTGCTGGGGGTCACGCTGCAAGCGGGGCGCCGGTTGGCCCACAGGCCGGGGGCGTAACCCATACCACTGCCGCTGCCAAGGTCGGCCCCGCAAAAGGGGACATAAACCGGTTGCGCGGTCCCAAAGCTGGGTTAACTGCACCGGGTCGGGCAGGGGTGGCTCGGCCGGGGAATATTCCACCGTCGCACCCACCCACACCACCCCATCCGCCTGCGGTACAATTGCTGTCTCTTGTCCATATACCACGGGATAGGTGGCCAATTCGGGACAGACCACGGCAATTGCCTGCCCCAGCACGGGTTCCAACGCAAAGGGCGCGGTTAATCCCCCAAGTTGCGTCGAACCCAAACCGGCACAGACCACCAGCCAGTCGCAGGCATGCAGGCGATCCGGCAATTGCAAGCGGATGGGTGGCCCTGGGAGGACCCGGACCACGGGCGTCTGGTAGTGTACCTGCACACCCTGCTGCTGTGCCCTGGCCAGCCACTGTTGCGTAAGCGGGATGGGCTGCACCTGCCGTTCCTGGGGTGAGAACACCGCACCGACCACCTGGGTCGTATCGAGGTGGGGAAATTGCCTTGCCACCATCTGCGGGGTGAGGGGCTGGAGTCCCCAACCCTGGCGCCGGGGTAAAAGGTTGTGCACGTGCTGCCAGGTCTGGGGGTCGTGATAAAGATGCAGAATGCCTTGGGCGTTGCCGGGGAGCGGGAGGCTGGTTTGCATTTCGCGATAGCGTTGTAAGCTGGCAAGGCGTTTGGCTGCGCCCCGCTCACTCAGAACCCCCATAAGCAAGCCCAACGCGGCGGCGGTGCAGCCCTGGGCAGGGGCGGCTTGCGCTTCAAAAACGTGAATTTCTCCCAGGCCAGCAAGTTCCTGGGCGATGGCAGCGCCAATGACGCCGGCGCCAATAATGGCAATCTGCTGGGTCACACCACCAACTGTACTTGGGAACCTTGGTCGGTTTTGCGGACTTCGAGGCGGGTTGGGAAGGCTTCTTTGAGGTTGGGCATGTGGGTCACCAGGAGAATGCAGGCGTATTCGTCAGCAATGGCGCTGATGGCGGCAATCAGCCGGTCACAGCCCTGGGCGTCTTGGGTGCCAAATCCTTCATCCACAATTAACAACTGCAAGGTGGCGCCTGCCCGTTGGGTGAGTAAGCGCGCGAGGGCCAACCGGATGGCAAAATTTACTCGGAAGGCTTCCCCGCCGGAGTAGGTTTCGTAGGGACGGGTGCCTTGGGGGTCGGCAATAAAAATGTCGAAGGTTTCGGCCAGTTGATTTTTTTGACTGCCGCTTTTGACGGGTTTTTGGGTTCTAAATTTGACGTGGAGTTGGTGGTTGGTTAGCCGCCCTAAAATGTGGTTGGCGGTGGCTTCCAATTGGGGCAATACTTGTTCAATCATCAGGGCTTGAATGCCGTTTTTGCCAAAGGCTTGGCTCAAGGCGTGATAGATTTGATATTGCCGTTGATGGTGGGCCAATTGCTGTTCGTTTTGCCGGTATTTTTCCCGTAGTTGCCCTAGTTGCTGTAGCCGTTCTTGCAAGGTGCCGCTGTGAATGTATTGGTTGTGTAATTGCTGTTGTTCGGCCTGGATTTGGGCGGTGAGGGTGGCAAGGGTGGCGCTCAGGTCGGGTAGGGCGGCCAGGGTCGCCTGGATGGCGGCGATTTGTTGCGTCAGTTCCTGCTCCCGCTGGGCCAGGTGGGCGGCGGCGGCGGCCAGGTGTTCCCATTCCTGCTGGAGGCGGGGGTATTCCTGCTGGGTGTGCTGGAGTTCCTGGTACCGCCGGGGGATGTGCTGCGCCTGCTGTAACTGCTGGCGGATGGCCTGGTGGGCGGCGGGGTCGTAGGCCAATTCGGCCAGGGATTGGGCAAGACGGTCCAGTTCGTAGCGCAGGGGTGAATCGTGGGTGGCCTGGTGTATTTGCCGGTCTAACTCCTGGGCTTTTTGTTCTAACTGCCGCAACTGTTCACAGATCAGGTGGTACTCTTTTTCGGCGTTGTGCAGTTGTGCCTGTTTGAGTTCGGCCCAGCGCCATTTTTCCACTTCCGCCCGCGCGCAGATGTGGGCCTGTTCGTCGTAGTTGAGGGCGGCAAGTTGGGTAGCCATTTGCTCGAGTTCGGGGCTGTTTTCCGGTTGGGCCAGGGCGGCTTGAAGTTGGGCAATTTGGGCTTGGGTTTGCTGAATCTGGGCCTGCAATTCCTGCTGTTGTTGCCGCTTTTGCTGGAGTTGGCCGAGCTGTTGATTGAGGGGTTCGCGGGCTTCCCACTGTTTTTTGACGTCCCGATATTCCTGCCGTAATACCTGGATTTCCCGTTCGGTGACGGTGATTTGTTCTTGGGTGAGCCAGATGGCTTCTTCGAGTTCCCGCCGTTCCTGTTCTTGTTTGTGGTGGACCCGCTGCCAATCTTCCGGGGCAAGGGGACGCTCGCACAAGGGGCAGATGGCTTCCGGTTGCTTCATTAGCTGCATTTTTTGTTCCAATTGGGCCAATTGGCTGCGATAGTGTTCTAGGCGGGCTTTGAGCTGGTCTTGGAAACTTTTGCGTTCTTTGCCTTTTTCTTCGACGTGGTCTAAATACACCTTTTTTTTGTCCAATTCGGCCAACTGCTGGGTGAGGGTCGCTGCCTGTTGCTCCAAATCCCCAAGTTGCGCCAGTTGCTGTTGCCAGTGCTGGAGTTGCTGCTGCTGGTGTTGGAGTTGGGCTTCCCGGCGGGCGCGCTGCTGGTGCTGTTCCTGGAGGAGTTGCTGGTAACGGGAAAACAGGGGTTTGTACTGTTCGGCCAGGCGGTCGAGGTGGTCGAGATGGGCGCGGGCTTGGGCCAGTTGGGCCAGGGCGGGGGCGAGGTTGGGGGCTTCTTGGCAGGTAGCGGCCAGCTCTGCCTGACGCTGGCGGCGGACTTGGTATGCGCTGTGGCAGTCCTGTTTTTGCAGTTCGAGTTCGTGGAGGCGGCGCTGGTATTGGGCCTGGAGGTGGTTGTATTCTTGTTGGAGTTGCTGCTGCTGCTGGGCTTTTTGGTTGTATGCCTCTTCCTGGTGTTGCCAGGCGATGTAGGTGTGGTAGGCCTGGGTAATTGCTTCCTGCTCGGCCAACAGGGCGGCCAGGTGGTCCAACCGCTGGCGGAGGCGTTCTTGGGTGGCTTGGTTTTGGGCTTGGTCCTGACGGAGTTGACAGCGCTGGTGTTCGAGCCATTGCTGCTGTTCGACCCACTGTTGCCGTTGCTGTTGGTGCTGTTGGCACTGCTGGAGTTGCTGGTGTAACTGCGCCAGCCGGGCCTGGGTGGCCTGAATGTCCTGTTGCAGGGCCTGGTATTCCTGGCGGATTAGGGGTTCTTGCGCCAATTCCTGGGCTTGGGTCAGCAGGGTTTGCTGTAAATGTTTCACCTGCAATTCGTGGTCGTTGGCACGTTTTTTCGCCTGTTCGGCCAATTCGTCGTAGTGGTCCAGTTGCAATAAATTCGTCAGTACCTCTTTGCGTTTGCTGGGGGTTTTGAGCATGAATTCGTCGGCGCGGCCCTGGCGGAGGTAGGCCGAATGGATAAAGGTGGTGTAATCGAGTTTCAATTCCCGGTTGATCAACTCCTGGGTCTCTTTGAGGCTCCGTTGGGTGAGGGGATGCCAGCGCCCCTGGCCCCACACCTGAAATTCCAAGCTGGTATGACCCCGGCGGCGCGCCCGGATGACCCGGTAGGTCTGCTGGCCGCAACTGAAACGAAAGTCCACTTGGGCTTCCGTACTGCCGGTGCGGATCACATCGTCGGCGCTGGCGGCCCGCGATTCTCCCCACAAGGCCCAGGTGATGGCTTCCAGCAAAGAGGATTTGCCTGCACCATTGGGGCCACAAATACACACCACATGCAGGCCGCTGAATTCTAACGTGGCCTGCCGATAACTGAGGAAATTTGTGAGGGTTAATTGCCGGGGAATCACAAAATTTGGGGTGCGGGAAAAGTTAGGCGTTGCGATACGGTTTTTCCCCATGATAGCGCAAGCTTCCTAAGGCTCCAAGCGGGGCATAGGAAGCGTGGGAAGCATATTTATGTATCAGCGTGACCGGCTGGGGGTGGGGGCAGCAATCCCAAACGTTGCAATTCCTGTTGCAATTTTTCGCCCGCAGCTGACCCCTGTTGCTGATACAAAGCGATGGCGGTTTGCCAATGGGTTTGGGCGCGACGTAAATCCCCCAAGTGACACCAAACGATGCCCAAATTTTGGTGGGCGGCGGCCAAGGTAGGGTCGAGTTCTAGGGCTTTTTGGTAGGCTTGGACGGCAGCCGGCAGTAGCTTTTGCGCCTTGAGGGTCAACCCCAAGTTGTAATAACCCGTTGCCCAGGTGGGGGCCAGGTGAACCACTTGCTCAAACAGGGTACGCGCTTGGGCCAACGCCCCCTGTTCGTGGTAAAGGCTGCCGAGGTTGGTGTAGGCCCCCAGTTTCACCAAGGGCGGGCAAGCGGTCTGGATGGCCTGTTGGTAATGGGTTTCGGCCTGTGGCCACTGCCCCTGGCGCCCGTAGAGCAAGCCCAGATGGAAATGCAGTTCGTACTGCACCATCGGTTCGGGGGGGTGCAAGGCCAATCCCTGGGTCAACCAGGTCAACGCCTGCTCCATCTGTCCTTCTGCCAGGTACAACGCCCCCAATTTGGCGCAGAGGTAGGCATCCTGGGGCTGACGCGCCGCCGCTTGGGTCAAAATCCGCATCATCCGGGCCTGTTTCTGCCGTTTCTCAATAGCAGCGGGGGTATAGCCCCAGTGCCGGAGGGCAACGGTCGCTAACTGTCCCACCCGCCAATGGGGTTCCCGCGCCTGAATCTGGGTAATGCTGTCGTCAATCAATTCGTGATACGCCCCTTGAAAATAAATATCCCGGCGGTTGCGAAACAGACGGGACACCAGGGTGTAGGGGTTTTGCTGACTGCCCAGTTCCTGGCGCACCAACTGCACCGCCAACAGGGTGGCATCCTGCACCACCTCGCCCAGGAGGGGTACTGCCTCAGGAAGCACCACCTCGTCCGCATCCAGTACCAAAATCCAATCCCCCTGCGCCAAAGACAGGGAATAGTTGCGGGCGGCGGCAAAGTCATCCTGCCAGGGAAAAAACGCCACCTTTGCCCCCATCTCCTGGGCAATCCGTACCGTATCATCCTGGGAACCCGTATCCACCACCACCACTTCCGTTACCCAATCCCGGACACTGGCCAGACAGACAGGCAACGCCTCCGCCTCATCCCGGACAATCATGCACACACTAATCGGCAGCCCCATCTTCTGTCCTCCGGCGACATGGTTTCCTAGCTGTCTTCCCTATCGCCATCGTAAAGAATGGAGAATAACCGCCGCAGGAGCGCCCAGAACAAAATTCTGCAAACCACAGCCGCCAGGGGAGTAAAACCTTCCGCTCAGCGAGGGCAATTCTCCCAACCAGAGAGTAACGCTATCTCATTGCTGATGCAGCCTGACATAACATGAATCAATCAAAAAATAGATTGATACAGAAACGTTGCATCTTAAGATTTTGAGGGTTTGTGCCAAAATGGGCATCGAGCCTCATGATACAAAGCATTGTCATTAAGGCGCTCCACTCTCATTGATAGTCATTCCCAACAAGTTTGCAACGTTCGCCTTGACCTGTAAACCCTGTCCTAGGGATACGGTGATGACCAGTGCCTCAACCTGTTGCATTTGCTTGTGAAACAACTACTTGATAATGAGCAAGACCAAGCGAATTCTTGCAGGACTGCCCTGGTGATTGGATTGTTTTACAGAACAGCTATATCTGCACCTGTTGGGAAAGACGGGCAATGATCTGGGGTTTGAGGCGTTCGTATTCCTGGCGCAGCAGATTTCTGCTCAAATCGGGCGCCGGAGCCAGGCAGGAAATTTGGCCCTGATCCGCCCATTCCTGGAGCAGGGGACGCTGAGCCGTAGCGATGGAAACCTCCAGGCGATGGCGAAATTTGCCCGGTTCCTCCAGGCTAAAAAGCAGCAGATAGTAATGGCCGATTTCTCCCAAATAGCGGCAGAGTTCCTGACCCTCAGGGCGTTTCAAATCCAGGTAGCAGGGAAGCCACCGAGGTTCCTGTTTTACCTGGTACAAGGCGGTAATCCACAGCACCATCGGGTGGGGCGAGGCCACAAACAGAAATTGGTTGTAACAGCGGTTCAATACCCGTTGGTTGATTTCCTCCTGGGGCAGCATCGCCCACAGACTGGGAATGCGGGCAGAACCGACGGGAATCAATTTGGGAAACACAATTTTTTGGATCGGTTTGTCTGGGGGCCAACTGAGCAAATCCCAGGCCTCTGCACGGCGTTCCAGGCTGGGGCCGGTGAACACCTGGGGATGGTACGTCTGGTCTGCCGGGAGGGTGGGACTGGCCTTGGGACGCAGACTTTGTTCGACGCGGTCTAACCCCTGAATGACTTCCCCCATGTTGGCGGGGCGGTCCTTGGGGTCCTTGGCCAAACAATGCTGGATTAGGCGTTCCAGTTCGGGATTGGCGGGCAATTTGGGGTTGACCGACTGGAGCGAGGGAGGCACCTGCATATGGTGCGCCCGGTACCAGGCCCCAATGGACTCGATGGGAGCTTGAATCGGCACCTGCCCCGTGAGCATCTCAAACATCATCACCCCGAAACTGTAAATGTCCGAGCGTTGATCCAAACTGCGACCTTCGAGTTGCTCCGGGGAACAGTAGGCCAACGTGCCCGTAAAATGGGAAGTTTGGTTGCTCTCGGGGTTTTCGTTGACAAATTTGGCAATCCCAAAATCGAGAATTTTCGCCAGCATCCCCAACCCTGGGTCTCTGACGACAAAGATATTGCTGGGCTTGATGTCCCGGTGCACGACGCTCCAGACCTGCCCGTCCACCACAATCCCCTGATGGGCCGCCTGTAACCCGCGGGCCACCTGCTGCGCCAAAGGTAAAAATTGTTCCAGCGTCAGGGGCTGGACATCAATCATTTCCCGCAGACTTTCCCCCTGCAAATACTCCATCACATAAAAGGGCAATTCCGTCTCGCTATCTACCCCGTAATCCGTCACGCGGACAATGTGAATACTTTTATTCCCCAGCAGGGCACAGGCGCGCGCTTCGCTGGCAAAGCGTTCTTTCCCTTTGTCGTCCATCAGGGCCTGGGAAAGAAATTTCACCGCCACAGGCACCCCCCCCAACACCGTATCGGCAGCCTGGTACACTTTACCCATGCTGCCCCGACCGACAATGGCCTGGAGCTGATAGCGTTTGGCCAATAGGCGACCGATCCAGGGGTCCTGCACCTTTGTCACGCTAATTCCCCCCTGCACCCCATTGCCTGCTCAGTGCCACTGCTTCTATCCTACACAAAGCGCTGGTTCTCAGATAGCGGATTGTGGGTGGGGGGTTCGGTCAAACCATAAGTCTGCAAAAATTCTCTTAATTGGGCATAGGAACTCCCCCAAACCGGCAACGGCGCGGTCGCGTATTTCAACTCAACCTGCCGGGGCTGCAACCACGTGGCCAATCCCGCCAACTGCAAATACTCATAGGTGGCTTCCCCCACCAATATATCCAGGTCCAGGGTGCGGGTGGCGGCCTCCAACTGGAACGCCACATTCACCGTATCGCCAATCGCTGTATATTCGGGGCGGTGACCACTGCCTGTATTGCCCACCATCGCAAACCCTGTGTTGATCCCCGTACCTATCCGCAAAGGAAACGGCAGGGGGTACTGCAAATGTAAACTGGTCGTGGTTTTGTGAATCGCCAACACGGCCTTGAGAATCCGCAACAGGTCCGACGGGTGAGGTGCATTTTGGGCATGGAGCCAGACCGCCATGACCGCATCGCCAATGTACTTATCCACCCGCGAGCCGTAGCGCTGCACAATGTCCCCCACCTGCCGAAACCAGGTGCCCACCACCTGCGCCAACAACTCCTCGGATACCTGCCGCGCTAGGGGTGTAAAATTCCGCAAGTCAATGACCACCACCGTCAACAAGGAACGCACCTTCATCTGGGAAGTCACCTGGTCCCACTCTGCCACCAACTCCGGTTTCAGGGGCACACTCAGGCGGGGCGCTTGCGAGGTAAATTGCAAGCGGGTTTGGCCGAACATTACCTCGTCCCGGTGCTGCAACCGCATGGGCACCGTCACCCGTTGCCCATTGACAAACGTGCCGTTGCGACTGCCTAAATCAACCACATAAAACTCGTTCGTTTCCAGCCGCTGGATCAGGGCATGTATCCGGGAAACCCAAGGACTACTCAAGACGATGGCTGCCCGGTCGCTCCGCCCCACCGTCCAACTCGTGCCGCCTACCAGGTTAAACGTCTCTGCTGGTTTGCCCTCCGGGGACAACCGGACAAGATGAGCCAGTGGCGCAACCGATAACGTCACGGGCGGGTTAGGACTGGGGGATAGATTGGCCATCGCTCCATTCACCCTCGATTAATATTTAAGCATAAAGTAAAGTCATCGTCCCTGATTGGTTTTTTAAAGTTATTTATTTTTCTAAATTATTTAAGTTATCTTTAGGTGCGTGTAATAACCATTCTCAGATGTGTATAGTTTACAGTTATTAATTATCAAGAAGTTCATCCTGTTCATTAGAAAGAATTATTACATTAGAAAGAATTATTAATTACATTTATTGCTAATTTCTTGCACCAGTCCCTTGGGCTATTGAAATGGGACCTTGAGCCCTGCTGGGTAAAGAGAGGTTTCCTAAGATAAGCAATTCAACGGAAACAACCGCAGGGGTCTTCCTGTCAGCAAGGGGGGCAAGACCGGTCATCCCCTGCGCCAACAGGTGTCCCAAGCGGTCAGGGTTTTTGGGGGGGGACGGTTCCCGCGCCAATCTGCCGGGAGGGCCTCCCAAGCCGCCAGCAGGGTCGGGCGTCCTAGGGGGTAGGCGGCCAGAAGTTCCCGATTTGCCCAAAACCGGTCGGCCTGCTCGGCACAAACCACTTCCCCCGCCTCCAAAAGAATTACCCAATCCGCCCAGGCGTAGGCCAAATCCAGGTCGTGGGTCGCCATCACCAGGGTTGTCCCTTGGGCATGAATCCGGGCCAGGTGCTGGAACAGGGTTTGGGTTTGCGGGTAGTCCAGATAGGTGGTCGGTTCGTCCAGCAGGAGCAACTCCGGCGCTAGGGCCATCACCCCCGCCAGCGCCACCCGGCGTTTTTGCCCCAAGCTGAGATGGTGCAACGGCGTCTGGGCCAGGTCGTGCAAATCAAAATCGGTCAGGGTCTGCAGCAGGCGTTTCCCAACAGTCGCACGGTCCAACCCCAGATTGCCCAGGCCATAGGCAATATCCTCGGCCACGGTTGCCGCCACCAATTGGTGTTCCGGGTTTTGCAAGATCAGGCCGATCCGCCGTCGCCATTCCCAGGTCAAGCGTTTTTTGGCAGGCAAGGGCTGCCCCCGCCAGGTGATGACGCCCTCTTGCACCGGATACAAGCCCGCCATCACGAGCAACAGGGTGGATTTGCCACAGCCATTGCGCCCTAGGACCACCGTTTTTTGCCCCGCCGGAATCGCCAGATTCACCTGCCGCAAACAGGGTTGGGACGTTCCCGGATAGGTATAGGTCACCGCGTGCAGTGCCAGCAAAATGCCATCCACGCCCCTAGCCAGCCAGCCGCATGTACAGTTCCCCGCCAAGCAAAGCCATGACGCCCACCAGGGCCTCCCGTTCATACCGGCAGCACCGCCGATAGGTCGCCGGTGTTTCTACCTGCACAGAGCCGTTAAACCCCCGCGCGGCCAGCCCCAGGCAAAAGCTCTGATACCGCTGGCACGACCGCACCAGTAACTGGCTGACCAACAGCCCCAGACTTTCTATCTGCCGTCGCCAGGTTCGGTCGCCCCCCCGCGCCCGTTGCGCCAGTTGCATCTGCACCAGTTCCTCCAGGGCCAAAAAAATAAAGCGGTACATCAGCAGTAGAACATCCAGCAAGGTTACAGGCAAATGCCAGCGGCGCAAAACCTGGAGCAATTCCGTAAAGGGCACCGTCAAAAGGAGAAACAGCAGACATACTCCCGTTGCCCAGCCCCGCAAAACCGCACGCAAAGCCAGGGTCACGCCCGTAGGACTGAGCGAAACCCACCAGGGACCAACGGCAATGCCTGGCGTATTCACAACCGCCGGGATGGGCGCCACCGCCACCAGCAGAGGAGGCAGACTGACGAGCCAAAACAACAGGATGCCCCCCAGCAGCCGCCCATAGACCGCCGGCGGAATCCGCGCCGCCCCCACTATCCAACGGCTCATCCACAGCCCGATTAACCCCTGGGTCAGCGGCTGCCCCACCAACGCCAGGGTCAACATCCCCAGCGCAAACCCCACCTTCTGCGTCGGCGGCAAGGGGCGCAGGGCATTGGTATAGGCATAAATATCCAGATGATGGTGCATTCCTGACCACCCGCCCCACCCTCGTCAGCCCGCGCAATTAAGGGGAATCCCGGTGCTGGGACCGCTCCTGATACCGCCCCACCACATAGCCGAGCATGCCAGCGCCCAACCCCGCCTGCACCGCAAACAGGAGCGATTCCAATTCCCCACTGGCCGGTTCTAAAACCGGTTGCACCCAGGGCTGGTAATCCGGTTGCAGCGCTTCGATGGCTTGGGTAGCCAGCGCATCGGCACCCTCAAAACTGCTCTGGCGGGCGATCAACAAGGGCAGTACCACCAGCGCCACCACCCCCACCAACAACAGCCCGTTCTGCCCCGCCGTTGATTTGGGAGAACCCTGCATCGTCCTCACGCTCCTTCTTCACGTAACGCCAAAGACGCCAACTCCGAGCGGCTATAGGTCTGGAGCCAATTCCACACCAGCACCGTCAGCAAACCCTCGCTCACGGCCAAAGGCACCTGGGTCAGGGCAAAAATCGCAGCAAATTTGGCAAAGGCAGCACCGAATCCCCCCACCGGAAACGCCAGCGCCAACTGCACCGAAGTCACCACATAAGTCACTAAGTCCGCCAAGGCCGCTGCCAAAAAGACTGCCAGCCGTTGCCGTCGGGACAACCGCATCACAACGCGATACACCCCAGCGGCCACCAACGGCCCCACCACAGCCATTGCCACCCCATTAGCGCCCAGCGTCGTCAGTCCCCCGTGCGCCAACAACAGTGCCTGGAACAGCAACACCAGCCCCCCCAGTACTGCCATCACGCCAGGGCCAAACAGGATCGCCCCCAACCCCATCCCCGTTGGATGGGAACAACTCCCTGTGACCGAAGGCAATTTCAACGCCGACAACCCAAACGCAAACGCTCCGGCCAAAGCCAACAGCAACTTAGTCTCCGGGACTTGCCGGGTGATCCGCTCCAGGGCGTAACCTCCCCAGACCAAAAACGGCAAAAAAACCACCCACCAAAAAATTGCCCAGCCCGGCGGCAAATACCCTTCCATAATGTGCATGGCCTGCGCTGGTTGGGCTGCGCCTCCCACCAGATAAACCGTTAGCCCGGCCAGCAACGCCAGGCGCCAAGCCTTCCCGATTCGCATCAATCCGTACCTCGCAGATTGGTTGACGTGACACACCCCCGGCGGGCATCCTGACTGAGGGGCGCGCGACCCCATCACAGTTGCGGGACAGCGACGGATTCTCACCGTACTTTCCCCTTTACATCCGTTGGCTGACCCCCAACGGAACCGGCGGCTTTATTAACCTAGCATCCCCTGGCTGGCTGTGGATGTGAATATTCGTAAATCCCTCAGACCACCTGTTGGTCCACCGGCGAACTGGGCGTGGCATAGGACTGCACCGGTATCCGGCCGGCCCGATAGGCCAAGCGCCCTGCTTTGACCGCCAACGCCATCGCCTCAGCCATCCGGGGAGGGTCCTGCGCCTGGGCAATTGCCGTATTCACCAACACCGCCTGCGCCCCCATTTCCATCGCCTGCGCCGCCTCGCTGGGGGTACCAATGCCCGCATCCACCACCACCGGCACCTTGGCCTGGGCAATGATGATGGCGATATTGCTGGCGTTGCGTAGCCCCTGCCCCGACCCAATCGGCGACCCCAAGGGCATCACCGTCGCACAGCCTACTGCCTCCAACTGCTGCGCCAACACCGGGTCCGCATTGATGTAGGGCAACACGGTAAACCCCTCTTTCACCAACTGCTCCGCCGCGCGGAGCGTACCCACCGGGTCCGGGAGCAAATAGCGGGTATCGGGAATCACCTCCAACTTGACAAAATTGTTCTCCTCCTGCCCCAACACCTTGGCCATTTCCCGGCCCAGACGCGCCACCCGCACCGCCTCCTCTGCCGTGCGACAGCCCGCCGTATTGGGCAACAACCACAGCTTCCGCCAGTCGAGGGCCTCCACCAACCCCACATGCCCTGCTGCCTGGGCCTGCACCCGCCGCACCGCCACCGTCACCATCTCACAGCCACTGGCGGCAACACTGGCCTGCATCTCCGCCAACGTGCGATAGCGACCGGTACCTACAAACAAACGGGAGTGAAACACCTTGCCGCCAATCACCAAAGGGTCAGCGGTCGGGGCAACCGTTGCCACCATAGGCAACCCAACCAAAGCGCAGCTCTTCTATTGTAAAGCGGAGGCGCTCAACCGAAACGTCCCCCCACGTAGGCTTGGGTTGCCTCCTGGCTGGGCTGCTGGAAAATTTTGGCCGTCAGGTCGTACTCCACCAACTGCCCCGTGCGGCTGCCTTCTTTCATCTCCACATTGAAAAAGGCCGTCATATCCGACACCCGCGACGCCTGCTGCATGTTGTGGGTCACGATCACAATCGTGTACGAATCCCGCAACTCCTGCATCAGGTCTTCGATCCGCCGCGTAGAAATTGGGTCGAGGGCCGAACAGGGTTCGTCCATCAAAATCACTTCCGGTTGCACCGCCACCGCCCGCGCAATACACAAGCGCTGCTGTTGCCCGCCAGAAAGCGCCGTCCCCGGTTTTTTGAGCTTGTCTTTCACCTCATCCCACAGCGCCGCCTGCCGCAACGCCCGTTCCACCAACTCGTCCATATCCCCCTTGTAGCCGTTGATGCGCGGCCCAAAGGCAATATTCTCATAAATACTCTTGGCAAAGGGATTGGGTTTTTGGAACACCATGCCGATGCGACGCCGTAGGGTCACCGGGTCCACCGACCGGTCGTAGATATTCTTGCCATTGAACAAAATTTGCCCCTCCAGCCGCGCCCCCTTAATAAAATCATTCAGCCGGTTAAAACAGCGCAAAAGCGTACTTTTACCACATCCGGACGGCCCAATAAACGCCGTAATCCGGTTGCGCCGAATTTTCAGGTCAACGTTGCGGAGTGCCAGAAAATTCCCGTAGTAAAAGGCATTCACAGTCGCGTGTAAGACCACCTCATGGTCTGGAATGGCACTCGATGTCCCCATAACCGACTCCTTGCAACGGCTCTATACAACAAACGAAGGTTTCCCTCACACCTGATGGCTCGGTGCAAACAAGCCCGTACCTCAATATAAGAACTTTGTCGCCCCCTGATGGTTAATGTTTGGTTAAATTTCGGTTAAAAATCCTCCGCCAGCAAAGCGCCTAACTCGGCCAGCAGGGGGTCGGCGGTAGGGGAGGGGGGCGGCGCCGGGGAACTGGGTGCGAGGTATTGCTGAATGAGGTGTTCAATTTCGGCGCGGCTGAGGGGTTGCGGTTGTCGTTGCAATTCGGCCACCGCCTGTTCCAAGCGCTGGATGCGGGTTTCTAAATCGGCAGGCGATGGGGCTTGGAGCCGTTGTTTGACCCACTCGCTAAACGACAGCCCCTGGGTTGCCAGTTCGTTTGCCAAGCGTTGTTCCCATGCCTTTTCCGCCGCCGTAAATTGCACGGTGTAGGGGGTCGTGGCCAAGGCGGCTTGGCAGAGTTCTTTGCACAGGTCGCTAAAGGGCATCTGCCGCAATTCGGCCAGGCGGTCCAACGCCTCCAGAAGGTGCTGGTCCTCCGGCGTCGGGTAAAAGGTAATCGAGCGGTTGGTGCGTTTGTTTGGGCGTTCGGTCATGGGGAGTTTAGGCCCCTTTGTCTTTACTTAACTGCACCTGTCCATAAACGTATTGTCCCAGGGCGTTGGCCGTGCGGCTGGGGTTGGCCAGATGGGGGGTGAGGCCGTATTCCTGCAGCAGGGGGGCAAAGTCGTTCCAGAAAAAGTCGCCGCCGCCGCCGGTGATGATCACATCGGTCACCTGGCTGGGAAGCCATTGCCGCACCCGCTCCCAGAGTTCCCTGGCAAAAATTTCCCGCAGCCGGGGCAAGATGAGGTCCAAATCCATCGGCTTTTCCCCGCGGGGGCGGTAGAAGCGCTTGCCGGGGGGTTGATGCACCGCTTCGATCAGGGTTAAATCTTCGCTGTTGGCGCCTTTAATCTGGGCGGCCACCTGTTCGTAAAACTGGCTCATGCCAAATTCTTCGCTGCGGGAGGTGCCCCGGGCAAAGTGGAATTTGTCCACCTTGAGCATATCGGTGGTTTGGTGGCCAATATCAATGACCGCCACGTGCAAATTGGTGAAATCCACTTTTTTCTCCGCCGTTTTGTGGCACCAGACCAGGCTGCCAAACCCTTCGGGCATCACCCAGACTTTGGTGATATTGACCGTGATGTTGCGCCCGCGGTAGCCCAGGGCGTGGGGGGCTTGCATTTGCGCCACCAGTTGCCGTTTTTCCGTGTCGAATTGCTCCTGGGACAGGTAGGGCAACCCCAGGGAAACCGCCAAATCCCCACTCAAGTCGAAGTAGCCGATGCAGGCGAAGGTTTTCACCAGGGCATCTTCCACCTTGCGGGAGCTTTTGACCCGGCCATCGCTGCGCACCCCCATGCCCAACCCCGCGCCAAAATCGGCGGCCAGATGCCCTATGGCATAAGCCCGTCCCTGGTATTCCACCCAGAGGTCCAAAAGGGGCGACCCCCCCTCAAACCGTCCCTGCCGCACCTGTTCCACGGTCATGGGGGCGACGTTGGCGGGAATGATCACCACGGCGTCCGGGTCGCTCGACACGCAGGCTTTGGTGGATGTCCGTCCCAGATCAATGCTCAAAAGGGTGGGGGAACCGGCAAATTTGGTGTAGGTCATAGCCCAAAATACCTGTTACGGCGAAACATAGCATGGAATGGCCTGGCGTCCCATTGCCCCGTTGGGATGTTAAGCTAAGCATAGCATCCTGTCGTCATTTGACCCAATCCCTGTGCGTAACCGGCAACTGACGCTCAGTTTTCCTTCTACGTTATATCTCAGTCCGGTGTTGGATTTATTGGTGGCGGATGTGCCGCCGGCCTTGTTGCCCCTGGTGCGGTTGGGCTTACAAGAGGCGCTGGTGAATGCGGCCAAGCACGGGAACCAACTCGACCCCCGCAAGGCGGTGCGGGTGCATTACGAGGGGGGGGCGGACTGGTGGTGTTGGGTGATCGAGGACCAGGGCCAGGGCTGCCCGGAATGTCCCTGTTTGCCCCAGGGGCCGGAGTGGACCTGGGAATCGGGGCGGGGTCTGTACATCTTGCATCAGGTGTTCGACCGGGTGGAATGGTGTACCCAACGCCAGCGGCTCCATTTGACCAAACGCTTAAACGGGAGCTAAGCCCAAACCGATGGGGCGGCGGTGGGCCTGGTTGCCCTTGGGGGTCGGCAGTGTGGGGGCGGTGGCGCTGCTTGTCAATCGCGGGTTGAGTGAGACGCTAACCCCGGCCCAAACCCGTGCCGATGCCCTGGGGATTGTGCTCAGTGCGGTGTTGCTGTTGACCGGCTTGCTTTGGCAGCAGGTGCAACCGGAAGCGGCGGCAGCGGTGGAATTGCAAGGCAGGCAGGGTTTGGAATTCCATCCTGATTTATCCCCGGCCCAAAAGCAGGAACTGGCCTGGCTTTCCCATACGTTGTTAACCACAACGCCGACGAAAACGGTGGTGGTTTACTACGGCGGCAAAACCTGTTTGCGGCGGGGAATTTTGGGCGCCAATCCCCAGGTGCAACCGGGGCCAATTGTGCAGCGGGTGTTGGGGCAAAAAAAGCCGGTTTATCTGGTAAATTTGCCTTTGTATCCGGGGCGGGTAGAGTTTGACTATCTGCCTGCCAATACCCAGGCGGTGATTGTGCAACCGATTGATGGGCAGGGGGTGTTGGTGGTGGGGGCGGCTGCGCCCCGCAGTTACACGCGCCAGGAGGAGGGTTGGATTGCCGCTTTGGCTGATAAACTGGCAGTGACGCTGGCAGCAGGGAGTCCATGAGGTGGTGGCTATGGGGATGCCTGGCAGGGGGCATCGCTTTGGGTGGCGGACTGGGCGTGACGCCGCCACTACCGGCGCGGCCCGTTCCGACGGTTGTCAGTCAACCACTGCGGGGGCTGCGGGTGAGCAATCGCACCAAGCACCCGCTGCGGTTGGTGTTGTTGGCGCGCAAGGGGACAGGCTACCTAGAGCCAGTCCATTGGGATTTTGCCCCGGGAGAAGGGGAGCGGGAGGGGTTGCTTTTGAGTTTGCCAGAGGGGGCTTTGGTGCTCCAGCCGGGGGATATTTTGGTGGCGTTTAGTGTGGATGGTTCCCGGCGCTACTGGGGGCCGTTTGTGGTGGGCAGTACCAGCAAACCGACGCGGGTGGGGGAAACGGGGGAATGGCAGTTGATTTTTTAGCGGCTGAGGCTACCGCCAGGAGGGGAGCACTCATGCTAGGCTAACGGCAAGACGCTGGGGGCGCAGGTGACGGACAAACTTCCGGTGGCAGTTGTAGGCGCTTCGGGGTACGGGGGGGTGCAGTTGGTGCGGCTGATCCTCGACCACCCTTACCTGGAGTTGGCCTATTTGGGGGGCGACAGCAGTGCGGGGCAGGAATTTGCCGATATTTATCCCCATCTGGGGCATTGCGTGCGGCGGGTGATTGAACCGGTGGATGTGGCGGTGATTGCCCAGAGGGCCCAGGTGGTGTTTCTTTCTTTGCCCAATGGGGTGGCGCCCAAGTTGGTGCCGGATTTGTTGGCGCAGGGGTGTCAGGTGTTTGACCTGTCTGCCGACTACCGCTTTCGGGATATGCAGGTTTACCAAACCTGGTATGGGATCGAGCGCACGGATGGGGCGGTGGCGGCCAAGGCGGTGTACGGTCTGCCGGAACTGTATCGGGAGTCGTTGGTTCATGCCACGTTGGTGGGGTGTCCGGGGTGTTATCCGACGGCGAGTTTGTTGGCGTTGGCGCCCCTGTTGCGGCAGGGGTTGGTGGCCTGGGACAGTATTGTGATTGATGCCAAATCGGGGACATCGGGGGGGGGACGGCAGGCCAAAACCCATCTGTTGCTGGCGGAGGCGGACAATTCCATCAGCGCCTATGGGGTGGCTCGCCACCGACATCGTCCGGAGATTGAACAAATTTGCGCCGATTTGGCAGGTCAACCGGTGAAGGTGCAGTTTACCCCCCATTTGGTGCCGATGGTGCGGGGGATTTTGGCGACGGTCTATGCCCAGGTGCGCGACCCCGGCTTGACCACGGAGGATTTGCTGCTTATCTACCAAGCCTTTTACCGGGAAAAACCCTGGGTGCGGGTACTGCCGCCGGGGGTTTATCCCCACACCAAATGGGCCTGGGGAACCAATATGTGTTACATTGGCCTGGAATTGGACCCGCACACGGACCGGGTGATTGTCATGAGTGCGATTGATAATTTGCTTAAAGGGCAGGCGGGACAAGCCGTCCAGTGTCTGAATATCAGCCGGGGTTGGCCAGAAACGACGGGGTTGCCGCAGTTAAGTTTTTATCCTTGAGCGCCCGTTTGTCGCCATCCCGGTCCTTGGGGGAAAATAGAGAGAATTGGCAAGCAGGGCAAAGCGGTTGGTATGTCCCGCGGGTGGCTTCCCTATGGGTGGCTGATGTTCCTACTGGTCCCGCTGCTGTTTTGGCAGGGGGGGGAGCAGAGTTTTTTGCCCTATGACGAGGGGTTGTATGTGTGGCGGGCGCGCAGCATGCTGCTATCTGGAGATTGGTTGGTGCCCCGCTCGTGGGATACGGTGCACTACCACAAGCCGCCCGGATTTTATTGGCTGTTGGCTGGCCTTTTTCACCTGGCGGGGCTGAGTGAGGCGGTGGCGCGGCTGCCGTCCCAATTGGCAAGCATGGCGACTACTTTATTGCTTTATGACCTGGGGAAGCGGTTGGTTCCGGCACCGGCGACCTGGTGGGGGGCGTTTTTGCTCAATTTGCATTTTCTCTGGTTTGCCTACAGTCGGCAGGCGACCCCGGATATGGTGACCGTGCTGTTGGGGGTAGGGGCGGTCTGGGCGCTGATCCGGGCAGAAGCAGCCTCGGAGCAACGGGGGGAATTGTGGCGGTTGGGGGC
>NZ_JBRCEP010000085.1:0-10854 GCF_053491055.1 Gloeomargarita sp. | reverse complement strand
GAATAATATCCGTCCCCCGCCCCGCCATATTCGTGGCAATCGTCACCGCCCCTTTGCGCCCCGCCTGCGCAATAATTTCTGCTTCCCGCTCCACATTCTCCGGCTTGGCATTGAGCAAATTGTGGGGAATCCCCCGCTCTTGCAATAGGGCAGACAACAGCTCCGATTTTTCCACACTCGTTGTCCCCACCAACACCGGACGACCAATTGCGTGCAATTTTGCACATTCTTCCGCCACCGCCAGCCACTTGGCGCGCTCTGTTTTGTACACCACATCCGGCAAATCCTTACGAATGTTGGGGCGGTTGGTCGGGATCACCGTCACCTCCAGGTTGTAGATTTTGCTAAACTCCGCCTCCTCCGTTTTCGCCGTCCCGGTCATCCCCGCCAATTTCGGGTACAGCAAAAACAAATTCTGATAGGTAATCGTCGCCAGCGTCTGGGTTTCTGGCTCAATCGGCACCCCTTCTTTGGCTTCAATCGCCTGGTGCAACCCATCACTCCAGCGCCGCCCCGGCATCACCCGCCCGGTAAATTCATCCACAATCACCACTTCGTTATTGCGGACAATATAGTTCACATCTTTGATGAATAATTCCTTGGCTTTGATGGCGTTAAAAATGTAGTGCGCCCAGGGGTTCTCCGGGTCGTATAAATCTGTAACCCCCAGGAGTTTTTCGGCGGCAATGAACCCCTCATCCGAAAGCAGGATATTGCGGTTTTTTTCATCCACCTCGTAATGCTCATCCCGCTGCAGTTGGGCCGCCACTTGCGCAGCAGTAATATATTTCTTTTCCCGTTCTTCCGGGTCACTCACCTGACCAGAAATAATCAAAGGCGTGCGGGCCTCGTCGATCAAAATTGAATCCACCTCGTCAATGATGCAGTAGTGAAAAGGCCGCTGCACCACATCTTCGATACTCGTGGCCATGTTGTCGCGCAGGTAGTCAAACCCCAATTCGCTGTTGGTGGCGTAGGTAATGTCGCAGGCGTAGTTTTTGCGTCGCTCGCTGGCATCCATCCCCTGCTGAATTAACCCCACACTCAGCCCCATAAACCGATGCAATTGCCCCATCCATTCCGCGTCCCGGCGGGCCAGGTAATCGTTGACCGTCACAATGTGAACCCCTTTGCCCGTCAGGGCATTCAAATAGGCAGGCAGGGTGGCCACCAGAGTTTTCCCTTCCCCGGTTTTCATCTCCGCAATTTGCCCCTCATGGAGCACCATCCCCCCCAACAACTGCACGTCAAAATGGCGCAAGCCCAGCACCCGTTTGCCCGCTTCCCGCACCGCGGCAAAGGCTTCCGGCAACAAATCCTCTAGGGTTTCGCCTCGCTCTAAGCGCTGGCGAAATTCCGCTGTTTTGCCCCGCAATTCCTCATCGGAAAGCCGTTGCATCTCTGCTTCCAACAGGTTGATTTCTACGACCAACGGCTTGTACTGGTTGATGCGGCGCTGGTTAGGGTCGCCAAGCAGGAATTTGAGCATGGGCGTCTATGGTCACAGGCATTATTTATCCTAGCATTGGCGGATCGGCCCAGAGAGCAAACGGCTGTGGTAGGCTGAAAACATCGCTTGATGTGGAGGCATTGGGACGCATGACTCAGGGGAAAGGGTTTGGGTTCGGGCTGGGCAAGATGAAGGAATTTGCCGATGCCCTCAAAAAAGCGCAGCAGGTGCAAGAAGGCGCCCTCCAAATGCAACAGGAACTCGACAGCATGGAAATCGTCGGGGAAGCCGCCCAAGGGGCCGTCAAGGTGGTCCTCAGCGGCAACCAGGAACCCCGGCGGGTGGAAATTGCGCCCACAGCCCTAGAAAAAGGGGCAGAGCAACTGTCGGAATGGGTATTTACAGCGCTCAAAGCGGCCTACGACGAGTCCACCGCCACGATGAAAAAGAAAATGGACGAACTCACCGGTGGCCTAGGCTTGCCGGGGGTTTAACCGCTGCACAATGGTCGTCAAAATGCCTTCATCCCCCACATTGCCCGGTACGATCACTACAGGTAGGTTAGGGAATTGCGGGTGGTCAGCGGGCGTACGAATCACATTTACCCCAGGGGCAATTTGCCCAAGCAAGCGCACGGCAGTTAAATCCAAGCCGTGACTGAGAATTTCGTTGGACGTAATCCCCCCTTTACTCACCAAAAAGCCGATGTCCGCGGGCAAATGACGTACCAACAAAGATGTCACCTGCGCCACCTGCCGCCCGAAATGTAAACGGGTTTGGGTATCGGGAAATTGCAATTCTTCGCGGGGCGTGTAGATGACAGGAAGCAGGCCCTGGTTGAGGGTAGCAATAACCAATTCGGCGGCCATTTCTACCACCTGCACAGGCGTTTTGCCCTGGAGCAATTGGGTAATTTGTAATTCAATTCCCCGCACCTGCGCCTGTTGCAACAAATGCTGGACTTGCCGGGTGGAAAGTTGCACATGGGAACCGACAATCACCACCCCAGGTAGGCTGCCTTGGACATAGCTGGACATGGATGCGGGAGCCACGGGTTGGGGAGGCAATTGGGCAAGGGCGCTGATGATGCCGGCGGCAGAACGCAGCAAAAACCGTTTGCCCTGGGCATGGGTGCGATACAGGGCTTGGGCGAATAGATGTAAATCTTCTTGGGTCACCGCATCGACTACCCCGCAGGCGTTGTGGCGCAGATTGAGCAATAATTCATCACAGCCAGAACGAATCTTATCTAACGTCAACCGGACCACTTCTTGACGTTTGATCCGCCCGCCGGTTTTTTCTTCCACATAAGCAGGTAGATAGGCCGAGCGATAGCCGAATACGGAATCTTTGGCAAATTCCGTTTGATCCACCGGTACAGGCGTTCCCTGCACGATTAAATAATGCACACTGTCCCGGGTAATTCTGCCCCCTTCGATAAACGCAGGAATGAGCAAATGGGCATCAAACCCACCCAATTCCTGATTGATCACTTCAATTTCCAACGGATAATGCCCGCGCAAGGTCGAATCCGAACGGCTGATGATCAGGTGATTTTTTAGTAACTCATCCCCCAGCACCTGCCGCAAATTCCGACAAATTTCTTGGGTAATTTGAGCAGCCTGCGTCGGCGTCCGGGCGCGGGTGTTTCCCAGGATGAAAAACAGAGGCGCTGGGTCGGCCAAAGCCATGCGCAAGGTCGCCACATCCCAGCGCAACAGGAGCAAACAACTGTGCACCGTCTGGGAACCGGTGGGGTCGTCATCCAAAACCACGAGTTTCGGGCGGGTCATCTTGTCAGGAGCACCATTAACCCTTCAGTATAGACACAAGCAGGTTACGGAGTAAGCGGGTGAATTTTCAGGAGTTGCAGGCAAGGCTGCATCAGTTTTGGGCGGCGCAGGGGTGTCTGATTGTCCAGCCCTACGATGTGGAAAAAGGGGCAGGCACCATGAGTCCCCACACCTTTTTGCGCACTTTGGGACCCGAACCTTGGGCCGTAGCCTACGTGGAACCCTGTCGGCGTCCGGGGGATGGTCGCTACGGAGAAAACCCCAACCGCCTCCAGCATTATTTTCAATATCAGGTGCTGATCAAACCCTCACCGCCCAACATCCAAGAAATTTATTTGGAATCCCTACGTTGTCTGGGCATCCCCCCCGAAGCCCACGACATTCGTTTTGTGGAAGATAACTGGGAATCCCCCACCCTGGGGGCTTGGGGCGTGGGTTGGGAAGTCTGGTTAGACGGCATGGAAATTACCCAATTTACCTACTTTCAGCAGTGTGGCAGTTTGGATTGCCACCCGGTCGCCATTGAAATTACCTATGGGCTAGAACGCCTTGCTATGTATCTGCAAAATGTGGATAAAATTACCGATATTCGCTGGAATGACCAGGTGACCTACGGGGATATTTATCTGCAAAATGAGATCGAACAATGCACCTACAATTTCCAAGCCGCCGACCCCCATGTTTTATTTCAATTATTTACGCTTTACGAAAAAGAGGCCCAACAACTCCTTGGCCAAAAACTGGTCACCCCCACCCTCGATTACGTGCTCAAGTGCTCCCACACGTTCAATTTGCTGGAAGCCCGCGGGGTGATTGCCGTCACCGAACGCACCCGTTACATTGCCCGGATTCGGCAACTGGCCCGTCAGGTCGCCCAACTGTACGTGCAACAACGGCAGGCCCTGGGATTCCCTTTGCAACGTTCTGGCGCCCCGTCCCCCGAACCGGCATAATAAAAACAAACGCATTGGGTCTTAGGAGTTGGCACTATGGCACGCACCCCCTCGGTGATGGTTGCTTTGGGCACGCCCGCCCCGGACTTTCACCTGCCGGATGTGGTCACAGGCAACATGATTAGTTTGGATACGTTTGCGGGCAAAACCGGGTTGTTGGTGATGTTTATTTGCCGCCATTGCCCCTACGTCAAACACATCCAACATGAATTGGCAAAGCTGGGACGGGATTATCAAGACAAGGATTTGGGGATTGTGGCCATTAGCGCCAACGATGCGGAAAAATACCCGGAAGATAGCCCAGAATCCCTCAAAGAAATGGCGAAAGAATTGGGATTTACCTTTCCTTTTTGCTACGACGAAACCCAAGCGGTGGCCAAAGCCTACCAAGCCGCCTGCACCCCGGATTTTTACCTGTTTGACCGGGACCGCAAATTGGTCTATCGGGGGCAATTTGACGACAGCCGCCCCAAGAGCGACCCGCCCATTCCCGTCACAGGCAAGGATTTGCGCGCTGCCATTGATGCCCTGCTTAGCGGTCAACCCATTTCCCCTGACCAACGCGCCAGTATCGGCTGCAACATCAAATGGAAACCGGGGAATGAGCCGGACTACTTCAAAACCGCCTAGACACCCAACCGTTCCCCCCCCCTGGGGAACCAAACCCTACAACAACCCATCCATCAGGGCGAACACCTCCCCTGCCGCCTGCCAATCGAGCGGTTGGGACTGGGTGCTCAACCATTGACTGAGCAACCGATGCAACCCCAAGAGCTTAAAGCTGGGTTCTGCCTGGGTTTGCACCATGGCTGCCGCCACCGGCAGATAGCCCGTTTCTCCCAAATCCCCCAACAACACCCGCTGCAAACGGCTGTCTGCCCGGTTGATCAGCTCCAGCAGACGGTCAATATACCCCTTGTCCTGCGTCAGTAAATACATTGCACATAGAGCTGCCCCCTGCACCCGCGGCAGTGGATGGGTGAGAAACGGTTGCATATGGGGGATGGCTGCTTGGGCATTTAAGCGCCCCAAGGCCAGGAGAATCGCCGGGTAGGGTTGGGGCAACTCTGCCGTACCCAACGCCGAGGGCGCCCCTGTAGCTGTTAACAATTCCACCAAATCGGGGATGGCCTGCACTGCGCCCAACAGGCCCAACGCCGTCGCCGCCGCGCCCCGCAACTGAAAATCCGCCACCTGCAAACAGGCCCGCAGCCCTGGAATTGCCTGTGGGTCCCCAATTTGCCCTAGGGCGCGCGCCGCATTTCGCCGCAGGGGGTAGCCGCCCAAGGCCGTGCGGTCCGATTCATCCTGCAAGGCCAAGATTAACGCTGGGACTGCCTCTTTGACGCGAAACCGCCCCAGCCACCAGGCGGCATAGTACCGCTGGCTCACGTCCGGGGACTGCAGTTGGGCAATCGCTTCCTCGACCGTCACCCTGGCTGGCCGTTGGCGCTCCCTAACGCTTCAATCCGCACAATTTTGCCCCCTAAACGGGTAATGCGGCGCATTTCTTCGTTCATGCGGTTGTAGGGCACGGTAAGAAACACACTGCCACTTTTGCGGATGGGAAAATTGCGGCGGTCGGTCTGGTCATTCTGGCGCAGCCCCACCACCTCATAGCGAAACAAACGCTGATTGGCTTCGGTGACATCAGAAGCTCCGGCAATTGCTGGCCCGTAAAACATCGATGCGGCTCCCGAATAAATTGCTGTTCCAATTTTAGCTCGCGGGGGTGTGGGGGTGGATAAGCCCCGCACGGTACCGGGATACAGCCACCCCCACGTGGTAGAATAGGTTTGGCCATACAAAACGGTGTTGCCGGAATCTGGTATGGCTACGCGGTAGGGCACTCCGTGTCTGCACGCAGAGGGTTCTTGCGGAAGCTCCCCGTTGAAGCGTGAAGTCCGCTCTCTGTCCGTAGGACGAGAGACGGGACTATGTCACAGTCTGCTGGCTCCCCCCGACACCAGCCCCCTGCTCCGGGATTTGATAATTTGTAACCATGGGCGCCCGTTTCCGGTGTGGTAGCATAGGCGCAATGTCCCTGTCTTTGTCCTGGAGGAGTTGTACATGCGTCCGCTGCTGTGGTTGCTGCCGACTTTGGGCCTGACTGCCCAGATGGCACCTGCCTACGCCCAAACCCCCGCCAGAGCAACGACCAGCAATACCCCCATTACAGACCAGTTTCGGGTGCCGCCCTTTCGGGACTACACAGGCGATGGCGTGCAGAATTTGGATGACCTGCCGGCCCACCAAAAAAACTACAACGACCTGTTGAAGAGATGGGCGGCCCGCATCAGCGGCACTGGTGGCGCCTTCTAACCGCCCCTTGACTTGTTCGGCGCAATTGGCCACACTCAAAATAGCAATTCCCAGCCGCTGGGTTATCCCCAGGTTAAGGTTGGGAAGGGTACAGCCGCGTAGGGGGTTGTTCCTGCTAAAATCCTGCTAAAATTTGACTGGCTCCGCTGCAAGTTTTTGTGGTGAGTTAGGTAATTGTTGAATTGTTGAGGAGTTAAGGCGATGCGTCCCCAAATGATGATTTCTCTGTCGGTAGCGGGCACTGTGTTGGCAGTGATGTCTCCGGTCAGTGCCCAGCCTGCGCCCAGACTGTACGAGCCACCGGTGATGACCACGACTGCTGCCAAGGCGGAAGCCTGGCCACCTTTTACCAAGCCTTTTTTGTGGAATCAGCCCAAAACCACGATTCAGTTTCCCAAGCCCTCTTATTACGAACATCCCCTGGCGATTGAGCGGAGCATGGAGCCGTTTCGGATTGGGATTAAAAAGACCACAGGCACCTCGGCGACGCCGGTGAGCGATAAGTTTCGCATTCCGCCGTTTCGGGATTACACGGGCGATGGGGTGCAAAATCTGGATGACCTGCCTGGGCATCAAAGGAATTTCACCGACCAGCTAAAAAGGTGGGCAAGCACGATCAGTAGCTGTTCGCGGCAGCGGGGCGTGATGTTCCGGCTGGTGGGCAAGGAGGAAGTGCCCATTCAAATCAACGGTGACCCTGGCAAGGTGCAGTTGAACGCCAATAATGTGCCGGTCTGCCCCGGCTAAACGGAGGGTTTCGGTTCAGATAGGTGGGACTCCCTGGGCAACCGGGGAGTCGTTTTTTGGGCGAGATGGGCAGGTACAATGGGAATGACGTTTGCCTGTAGCCTGATGTCTCCCGAAGCCCTAGCCCAGTACATGGCCGTCACCGGTCGTCTGAGTCAGCCCTGGTTGTTGGTGCAGTTGCGGCTGCTGAAGTTGCAGCAGGAACGCCCGGATTTGCCGCCGGAGGTGTATCTGCAGCGGTTGCAGGACATCCATCAGGATTTGATGCAGTTGGGGGAATGGTGGCGGGGACGGGAAGCGGAGGTCTTTGGTTTGCCATGACCACCTATCGCGCGGAAATTCAGATTACCCTCAAGCCTTCTGTCCTCGACCCGGCGGGCGCGGCAGTCACCAGAGGGTTGCAACAACAGCAGTATGCGGGGGTCCAGCAGGTGCGGATCGGCAAATATATTGAAGTGACGCTCACGGCTGCCGATGCAGCGACGGCGCACGCCCAGGTGGAACGTCTGTGTCAGGAGGTATTGACCAATCCGGTGACGGAAACCTACCGCTTTCGGCTGGAGGCGGGGGCGTGAAGTGCGGTATTGTGGTGTTTCCGGGGTCGAACTGTGACCGGGACATCGCCTGGGTGACCCAACAGGTGCTGGGGTGGCCCACCCGTTTTATCTGGCATGAGGAGACGGATGTGGATGCCCTCGACCTGGTGATTCTGCCGGGGGGGTTTAGCTACGGGGATTATTTGCGCTGTGGGGTTTTGGCGCGGTTTTCGCCGGTGATGCAGGCGGTGGTGCGTCATGCCCAGCAGGGGAAATGGGTGCTGGGGGTGTGCAACGGGTTTCAGATTTTGACCGAGGTGGGGCTGCTGCCGGGGACGTTGATGCGCAATCGGGATTTACGGTTTATCTGCGATACGGTGCCGGTGCGGGTGGAACGCAACGACTTACCCTGGACGTGCCAGTATCAGGTGGGGCAAACGCTCAGTTTACCCATTGCTCACGGGGAGGGGTGTTATTACGCCGCTCCAGACGTCCTGCGGGAGTTGGAACAGCAGCGGCAGGTGGTCTTTCGCTATCTCCCCCCCAACCCCAACGGTTCTTTGGCAGACATTGCCGGAATTTGCAATCGCCAGGGCAATGTTTTGGGGATGATGCCCCACCCAGAACGGGCCAGCGATGCCGACCTCGGTGGCACCGATGGTTTGGGGTTATTTCAGGGGTTGGTGGCGTGGTATGCTAAAACTGCCATGCCCAAGGACTGCCTATGAATGCAGAGGAATTGCTGGAACGGTACCGAGCCGGCGAACGGGAATTCAGCGGTTGGGATTTGCAGGGGGTGGATTTGTACAAAGCGGCGCTCAACGGGGTGAACCTGAGCGAGGCCAATTTAGCCGGAGCGGATTTGAGCGGGGCCAAACTCACGGGGGCGTACTTGGCAGGGGCAAATCTCACCCAGGCGAAATTGAAACAGGCCATCTTGCGGGAAGCCGACTTGAGCGATTGTGTGCTTGTTGGGGCTAATTTGACCCAAGGGAAACTTTCAGGTGCAATCTTGGCGGGGGCGGACTGTTCCCGGGCGGATATGAGTGGGGCAAACCTGAGTCGGGCGGATATGAGCGGGGCAGTTTTGGTGCAGGCGGATTTGACCAGTGCGAATTTGACCGGTGCCTACTTGCACCGACTCGATGGTCGGGAGGCGAATTTTTGGCAGGCGGATTTATGCCGGGCGATTTTGCGGGAGGCCAATTTGGCGCAGGCCAACTTTCGGGAGGCGGACTTGTCCCGGGCCATTTTACGCTTAGCCAACTTGCAGGGGGCAAACCTCAAAGGCGCCAGTTTGAATGGGGCGGTGTTGCAAGGGGCCAACCTGCAAGAGGCGTATCTGGTGGATGTGGACTGGCAGCGCGCCATTCTAACCGACGCTGAATTAACGGGTGCTACTTTGCCAGATGTGGCATTGGGGTAACGCCCGTTTTGCCCGTTGGTTAGGGGCCTTGGATCCTTCCCTAAGAGCTCAGGTTTCTTGTTGTACGCTGGGTTAAAAACAGGAGGGATCCCCCATGCACTTTCAACCCGACGGCGCTTTGGACGACAGCTTGCCAGGAATAGCTGCGGAGGCGACGGTTTGGAATGCGCTGCGGCAAGGGCTAGGAGCGGACGCGGGTTATAGCTAAGCAGGCAAAGGTTGATATGACATAGGCCGCTGGGCGTAACCCCACATTAGTTTCTCATAGCGAAGCGTGGCGTAGCCGTGAATCTTGAGGCGACAACCTTAACCTACCTAGCTATAGTTTCCGTAGCAGAACGGTGTTACCGGCAAGGCGCAAAAAATTTCCTATCGCTGACGGTGACCGATGACACGGATTCTTGGCCACTCAATCTCTTGGAAAAAGAGTTTGCTTGGTTGCAATTACGTTCCAGAGGGAGAAAAGTAACGCGCCACTCGCTCGAAAACTCAATCTGCTGTTAAAATAAACTAGCATCGGGAAAGCAGAGGGAGCATCAGCCGTCATGTATAAAAAAATTCTGGTTGCGGTGGACGATACTGAACTTGGCAAATCAGCATTTCAAACTGCTTTGGATTTGGCATCCCGCTACCAAGCGCAAATGATGTTGATTCATGTTCTTTCTCCCATCAGTGAGGCCTATCCCGACTCGATTTTCATCACACCGCTGGCTTCAGGAGCCTATGTAGGCTTGCATGAAGAAGTGATGCGTGCCTATGCGGAGCAGTGGAAGAATTTTGAGCAAAAAGGCCTTGAGATGCTCCAGCGTTTGACCCAGACTGCCACCGCCCAGGGGATTCCTACGGAATTTACCCAAGCTTTGGGGGATACGGGGCGTGCCATTTGCGATCTGGCCAAAAACTGGCAGAGCGATCTGATTGTGATGGGACGGCGGGGACTCAAAGGGCTCAGCGAATTGTTTTTAGGGAGTGTGAGCAACTACGTTTTACACCATGCCCCTTGCTCCGTATTAGTGGTGCAACGAGAACACCAACCAGGGGATAAAGCTGGGAAAAAATCTGAGGAAACTGCCGCGACAAGTTAAACGGTTTTAGCTTTCTAGAAATTGGTGAGCAACGCCCAAAATTTAATTTAGATGGACGCACATTGGGTAAGGCTGGAAGCCATGTACTGCAGGGAGGAAAGCTCCTTTGGCAACTTTATTTGCTATGTGTTTAATATAGCTAAGCATAGGTTGACATGCTATGGGTCGCTGGGCGTAGCCCCACAATGGCGTAGCCATGAATCTTAAGGCGACAACCTTAGCCTACCTAGCCATATTTTCTATTCACATAAGATCAGCACAACCTGTTGATCTAAAAATATTGCTACAAACACTTATCCGAATATTCCTTGAGGATGTCTAACATCTCAACGTGTTTTGCCCTTACTTTTTTGGAGGGTTAAGCCTTGCGTTATTGATACTGTTAGCAAAGACCTGTTCTTTTATAGTCATTTTTATTGAAAATGCAACATTTTATGGGAGGAGGGTGTAAGATGGGGAGGAAGGTGAGAATCAAGGAGGAGAATCAGAATGTGTTACAGTCTGGATTTACGGAAGAAGGTGATAAGTTTCATTGAGAACGG
>NZ_JBRCEP010000084.1:0-5143 GCF_053491055.1 Gloeomargarita sp. | reverse complement strand
AACCGGGGACAGCCGCCTAAATTTTACCCCCCACCAGATCGACCACCGTACTGACAATTTGCGGGGGCTGCACCACCGTTAAGCGCTCCAGCGTGCCATTGTAGGGCGTGGGAACGTCCACCGACGACAGCCGCACCACCGGCGCATCCAACTCGTCAAACAGCCGCTCCATGATCCCCGCACTGATTTCTGCCCCAATTCCCCCGGTTTTCATGCATTCTTCCACCACCACCACCCGATGGGTTTTGCGCACCGAGGCGCTGATCGTATCCCAGTCCAAAGGCCGCAGGGAAATCAGGTCAATCACCTCCGGCACAATCCCCCGCTGGTGCAACTCCGGCAGGGCCTGCAACACGTGATGTCGCATCCGCGAATAGGTCAAAATTGTCACATCTTGACCGGTTTGCACCAATTCCGCTTTATCCAGAGGCAAGAGATATTCCGACTCCGGAATGTCTTGCTTGAGGTTATAAAGCAGAACGTGTTCAAAAAACAGCACCGGATTGTTGTCCCGAATCGCCGCCTTGAGCAACCCCTTGGCATTGTAGGGCGTGGAACAGGCGACCATTTTCAACCCCGGCACCGCCTGGAAATAGGCCTCTAACCGCTGGGAATGTTCCGCCCCCAACTGCCGCCCTACACCCCCCGGTCCCCGGATCACTAAGGGAATTTGAAAGTTGCCCCCGGAGGTGTAACGCAACATCCCGGCATTGTTGGCAATTTGGTTGAACGCCAACAGCAAAAAACCCATATTCATCCCTTCGATAATCGGGCGCAACCCCGTCATCGCCGCCCCAATTGCCAACCCCGTAAAACTGTTTTCCGCAATCGGGGTATCCAACACCCGCAGTTCCCCGTACTTTTTGTACAAATTTTTGGTCACCTTGTAGGAACCGCCGTAGTGCCCCACATCCTCCCCCAACACAAACACCCTGGGGTCCCGCGCCATCTCTTCGTCAATCGCCGCCCGCAATGCCTCAAAAAATAACGTTTCTGCCATGACCTTCCCCCCGCTCAATCTTCCGCAAAAACGTACCGCCGCAACTCGCTGGGGTCTGGCTCTGGGCTTTGTTCGGCAAAGGCCACCGCATCCTCGACCACCTGTTTGACCCGCTGGTCAATGGCTTTCAGGTCCTGATGGGTCGCTAAATCCTGCTCGAGTAAATAACTGCCTAAGCGTTTGATCGGGTCGCGGCTCAGCCAAAATTCTTTTTCTTCCTTGCTGCGCAATTCATCCGGGTCCGCCAAAGAATGCCCCCGGAACCGATAGGTCAAGGCTTCGATCAGCGTCGGCCCTTCCCCTGCCCGCGCCCGCGCTACTGCCTCTCGCGCCACCGCCCGCACCGCCAACACATCCATGCCGTCCACCTCGACCCCCACCATGTTGAACACGCTGGCTTTTTTGTAAATATGGGGGTCCGCCGTGGCCCGTTCGTGGGCCATGCCAATTGCCCATTTGTTGTTTTCCACTACGAAAATAATCGGCAATTTCCACAAAGCCGCCATGTTCAAGGTCTCAAAAAATTGGCCGTTGTTGCAGGCGCCATCCCCAAAAAAACACGCCGTCACCTCGTCAGCGGTTTGATCCCCCAACACCTCCCGGCGGTACTTGGTCTGAAAGGCCGCCCCTGCCGCCACCGGAATCCCCTCGGCCACAAACGCATACCCCCCCAACAGCCGATGGGCAGCGGAAAACAGGTGCATCGACCCCCCCCGCCCCTTGCTGCAACCCGTCACTTTCCCGAACAATTCCGCCATCACCTCACGGGCGGGCACCCCCGCACTCAGGGCATGGACGTGATCCCGGTAGGTACTGCACACGTAATCAACCCCTGGGCGCAAGGCCCCGCGAATTACCCCGCTGGCGACCGCCTCCTGCCCATTGTACAAATGCACAAACCCGAACATTTTCCCCCGGTAGTACATCTCCGCACATTTATCCTCGAAGGTGCGCCCTAGCACCATATCTTCGTAGAGCGCTAACCCCTCCTCCCGACTCACCGGTGCGGCAGTAGGCGAAAACACGGGTACGGGACGTTCCTGCACCATGGGCCAATGTGGACGCAAAAGAAAATGTATTTTGTAGGATACGCTTGACGGGTTCACCAGTTCAAGTCGCAAATCCCGCGTGGCGTTCCTAAGCTTCCAGGATAATGACCCCCTGATTGACTCGGTCCATCAGTTGGTTGAGCAAATCCAGTTCCCGGGGCGTCACCCGGCCATCTTCTTGGACCTTGGCGCGAATCTCGGCCCATTCCCGGCGGGAGAGCCGCCCATCCTGGGTCACCCGCTCGATCAACGCCGCCAATTCTGCCAGCGCCGTTGGGTCTTCCGAGACCGGGGGCGTGACATTGCCTGGATCGACGTGCATGGGTAAATCCTGCGGACTACGCTGCTACGTTAACACGAGGCCGCCGGTTTGCCAAACCATGACGATGAGCCGGGGTTAGTGCTTGACCAGGGGCACGATCCAGGCCGCCGCCAGGGTGACCCAAATGGCCAGTTCCAGCACCCGCATTGCCGTGATGGGTTGGCACCAGCGCCGCCACGCCCCCTGCCGCACCTGGGACCACCAGCGGGAGACATGGGTCGGCCAGAGTCTAGGGCTGTCGTGGTCGCGAAACTGCCAGGACAGCATCGAAAGCAGCAAGGGTGCACCCCCCACCTTGGCATTCAGCAGCAGATGGCACAGCACCGTGACGCCCATCACCACCCACGCCAGCAGATGAGCGTAGTACCAACCGTGCTGCAACTCCCCCTTGGGCAGCCAGGTTTCGTCCATCATCTTGCCGGTGAACAAAGCAAACGTTAAGGCCACCAGGGCCAGGGTATTGGTGACCCGACTCAAGGTGTACCACCAAAGCGGTCGCCCCACCTGAGTCAACAAATGCCACGCATCCCCCGGCACGAGCCGCCTTTGCCCCCGATGAAAGGCATAGATCACAAACGCCGGAAAGACCAGCAACGTCCCCAAGCCAAACGTGCCGTGGATGCCCTCAATCTCAGGATAGGCTGGCAAGGGAATCCGTCCCCACCGCCCGTCATAGGTGTTATAGGTCCAATAGGCAGTCAGCATGGCGGCCAACAAAAACAGCCCTGTCAGCCCATGCAAAAGCCGCAAGAGAAACGGTTGATAAGGTTTGTTGGGGGTCATGGTAATTCGCCCAAAGCCTTTTGCGTCTATCCTAGGCCCTCGATAAGGGGCATCGCCTACCTAGCTTCCCAAGCAGCCAGCATCCCAAACCCGAGAAACAAAACCCCCCCCAGGGCGGTCAGCAGCCGCTCGGAAATCCGGCCGGCCAGCAGGTTACCACACACAACAGCCAGCGCCGCACACATGGCATGACCACAAATCGCCCCCAACAGCACGCCCAAGGCATGATGGGCAGAGGCCAAGGTAATGGTCGCCACCTGGGTGCGGTCCCCCCATTCGGCGACAAACGTCAGGGTAAAGGCTTCCATCACCACCGCTCCGGCTGACCAGGTGACCACGCCCTGTTCTTTTTGTTCCACCACGGCGCGCGCCTCCTCCTGTTCTGCCGCCAGGGTCGCTTGCCCCGACATCCGGCTGGCTTCATAAAGCAATTTCAATCCAAAACCCAGCAACAGGGCAACCGCAAGGCCGCGTACGTAACGTGGCGGGAACAAAGCTGCCACTTGCCCCATCCCCACCGAAACCAGCGTCATCGTCGCCAACCCACCAATCACACCCAGAAAGACCCACCAGCGTGGGTGGCGCATCGCTAGAATGGCCCCGATGAAAAAAGTTTTATCCCCCAGTTCCGACAGCCCAATCAACAACCACCCAGAGGTAAATCCTGTCCAGAAATGCATCGCCTACTCCTGTTGCTTGGGGATGGAGCGGTCATGATGGAAAACACACAAGACCCCCCTACCGTGGAGGCAGCGCAAGTCTCACCAGCCAACCAGCAAACTCATTGGCTCCCTGAACCAAGCTCATTGCCAGCATGTTGATTCAGGTAAGGAGCCGTGGCAACCCCAGCTACTCCCCTGCACAGCTCCCCACAATAGCAGAAAGCAAATGACCAAGCTAGAGGGTCAGCCCTGATTCCCTGGCTGCGAGGCGGCACCAGCCCTGCCCCTGGTGCCCCAAAGCCAAGCCCGGTTGCAAAAGTTCCGCCAGAATTTCCAAAGAATCCACCAACCGCGGGCCAGGACGGTTGAAGTAGGCGTTGCCATCGGTCGCGTAAACCCGCCCGGTTTGCACTGCCCGCAACTGCGCCCAGGGGTAGGGCGATTCCTGCCAAGCCACCAGCGTTTGCGCTAGGGAGTAACCGCAGGGCATTACGACGATCACATCCGGGTCCGCGGCCTCCACCTGCGCCCAGCTCACCCAGGGAGAATGGCGGCCCACCTCTGCCAGCACAGGCTGTCCCCCGGCCAAAATAACCAACTCCGGCACCCAATTCCCCGCCGTCATCAATGGGTCTAACCATTCCACACAGAGAACCCGCAGCCTGGGCAACCCCCGCACCGCCTGCTGTACCCGCGCAATGCGCTCTTGCCCACTGCGTAATACGGGTGTCGGATCAGCTCCCAATGCCTGACCGACCTGGGCAATGGCCTGCCACACCTGCGCCAGGGTTTGGGGTTGCAGCGAAATCACCTGCGGTGCGGGGGGCGGCCACCACTGGGACACCGCCTGGGTCACGTCTGCCCAACTGACCGCACAGACCTCGCACTGGGCTTGGGTGAGGATATGGGTGGGGCGCAAGCCCTGCAAATCGGTGAGATTGAGTTCATAAACACTAAGGGCATGCTGCAAAATCTCCATCACCCGCTGATGGATTTGACGGCTATTGCCCTGGGTGTTGAACTTGGGAGCAGTGCAGACCGGCAAATGTTGAATCGTGGGCGGGTAATCGCATTCATGAGAGCGCCCGACCAAGTAAGGCGTCAACCCCAAACAATCCACGATTTCCGTCGCACTCGGCAAGAGCGAAACAAGCCGCACCTGGTCACCCGAACATTGGTGTCATGAGCATTATTTTATACAGTGGGCTATTTGGACAGGAAAACCCTGGCTTTATCTAAGCATTTTAGCCGTGCGCTCGACTTCACCCCCGGTACTAACGGCTATATCGCCCTGTGCTAACAGGATGCTCGTCCCGGTAAAATTTAC
>NZ_JBRCEP010000083.1:0-13437 GCF_053491055.1 Gloeomargarita sp. | reverse complement strand
TCTGCAATACGCAGAGGGTTCTTGCGGAAGCTCCCCGGTCGCGTCAGCGGGACGGAGTCCTTTGAAGCGTATTGAAGCCCGCTCTCTGGCCGTAGGACGTTAGCAAAGCGTGGCGTAGCCATGAGACGGGAGTATGTCACGAAGGGGAGGGCAACCAGGGGGCGAAAACCCGCTGAATGGCCTGTTTTTGCTCGGCGTCGTAGCCCCAGCGTTCCAAAAACTCGCTGTATGGGCCGGGTTCCCCCCCTGCATTGCGAAACAGTTCCTGGGCTTTGTTGGCAATTTGCGGCAGATTTAATCGCTGCATGAGCGTTTGGGTGCGGCGCTGCACGCGGTCAGAACCCTGGGCCATGGCTTCATCCTGGTTGCGCCGGTGGGTGATCCCCATCGCTGTGGACATGGCCAAATTTTTTACCAGTAATTCACTGACAATTTCGGGAGAACTGGCCAGGGCCTGAATGAGGAATTCATCCGGTTGGTCTGCGCGGTCATCTTCCCAAGTTAAATAGGTCACAAAAAAGCCACGCGCGCCATTTTCACTCTGCACCAACGCCTGCACCCCTTGGGCAAAGTGTTGGGCGTCAATTTCCTGATTGATGCGCGCCGCAATGAGCTGTTGCGTTTGCGCAATCGCCTGCTCAAAACTGAGGGATTCGGGCACCTGCACCATCATTATTACACTCCCCAATAGGAACGCCATAACGCCCAGGGCAACCGCAGCAATTTCCCCGGCAAAGAGACATAGGCCCGCCGGTTAAACACATCATAATCGTTCCGTTCGATTTGGTCTAAGATTTGTCGGTAATTCATCAAGGCGGTCCACACCGGCCAGCGCGCATCCGCACACAATTCTTGCACCCCCGGTTCTGCTTGGGCAAAATAGGCCCGCGCCCGCTGAATTTGAAAGCGCATCAACCGCCGCCAGGCCGAATTGATCACCCCCTGTTGCAGTTCCTTGACCGTGTAGCTGTAGGCCGTTAAATCTTCAAGCGGCAGGTAAATCCGCCCCCGCCGCAAATCCTCCCCCACATCCCGCAGGATGTTGGTCAACTGGTTGGCAATCCCCAGGGCAATTGCCGCTTGCCGCACCGTTTCCCCTTCTCGCCGCGCCCCCATAATCGCCAGCGACATCAGCCCCACCGTCCCGGCCACCCGGTAGCAATAGGTCTCCAGTTCCGCAAAGGTTTGGTAACGGGACTGACACAAATCCATGCGCTGCCCGGCAATCATGTCCCGAAACGGCTGAATGTCCAACGGAAATTCCCGCGTGGCCGCATACAACGCCAGGTCATACACATCGCGGGGACGCCCGGCAAAGGTTTGCTCCAGTTGCGCTTCCCAATCTTGCAACGTACTTAGGGATGTCTGGCCACCCTGGGGACCATCTACCAGTTCATCCGTGCGCCGACACCAGGCATAAACCGCCCACACCGCCCGCCGTTTCGCCGGCGCCATCAACAGCGTGCCCAGGTAAAACGTCTTGGCGTAGGTCGCCGTGATCCGTTCACAGGCCGCATAGGCCCGCGCCAGCGCCTCAGGATGGAGTTCTACCGCCAGGGGATAGGTCACCGCCATAGGGATTCAGGCAACGGCAGCAGGAACCGGCACCGTCTGGGAACCATAAGCCGCCACCGCCTGCGCCGCTAGTTTACCAGAAAGCACCGCCCCCTCCATACTCCCCAAGTACCGCTGCATCGTGTAACTGCCCGCCAAAAAGAAATTGGGAATCGGGGTCTGCTGCGTCGGACGGTAGGCTTGGCGGCCCGGCGTGGCCTTGTACACCGAACGGGGCGTTTTGACAATCTTGTACTTGCGCAACCGCGCCGGATTGTCCCCCGTCAAATGCTGGGGAAAAAGTTTGGCCAATTCCTGCATCGTGACCGCCAGGATTTCTGCGTCAGACCGGTCAATCCAATCCTTCGCCGGGGCCAACACCAATTCCAACATGGAACGCTCCGGGTCGCTGTAGGCCTTGCAGGTGTTGCTCATGTCCGCATACACACTCAATACCGGCGAGCGGGAAAACAACAGATGGTCCACATCCGTCAGCTTGCGGTCAAACCACAGGTGAATGTTGATCACCGGCACCCCTTCGAGGCCCGCTAGCTTTTGGAAAAACGGTAAGGATTGCCACGCCGACGGCAAAAGCGCCTTCAGGGCATCTACCGACATGGCCGACACATAGGCATCAGCCTGCACCAGATAATCCCCGCGTCCATCCAACCCCCGAATCACCATCCCCGCCACCGTCCCATCCGAATTCAACACGTATTCCTTCACCGGGGATAACAGATGCACTTCCCCGCCCCGCGCGGTGATGTAATCCACAAGCGGCTGGCACAAACGTTCCGTAGGCGAACCATCCAAAAAGGCAATTTTTGACCCGTACCGTTCCTGCAAAAACCGATTGAGGGCCGTCAGGGGAATCGTCGCCGACACCTGATCCGGGTCGAGAAACGTTAACGCCTTAGACGCCGCCACAAAAATATCACTGTTGACCCGCTCGTCAATCCCCTGTTTGCGCAACCACTCCAGCAACGTGTATCGGTCCATCGCCTCGATATACTTTTGCCCCCGCACCATAGCCGGCCACAGCCCCAGCGCAAAGCGAATTTTTTGCTCCCAGGTGAGCATGTCATTGTTGCGGAGAATGGCAGCAATCACATGAAACGGCGCAGGAATATCCGGCACATCAAACCGCGACAACACCCCCGGCTTTTCCGGCTGATTAAAAATCAACGTGTGCTGTTTCCACTGCAAACGGTCGCTAATGCCCAACTCCGCCATCAGTTGCAACAAATTGGGATAGGCGCCAAAAAAGGCATGCAGACCCGTTTCGTACCAATCCCCCTCCTCATCCTGCCACGCGGCCACCAGACCCCCCAACACATCCCGACTCTCATAAATCAACGGCTGATGCCCCGCATCCACCAAATACTTGCCACAGGCTAAACCCGCTAACCCCGCACCGGCAATCGCAACCCGCATATCCCTACCTAGCCGTCACTCCAACCTAGTATAAGCAAAGAACTCAGTATGTAACAATTCCGTAATATCCCGTAAACCCTGCTAATCCCGACTTTTTTAGTCGGATATGATTTGACGGGGGTCCAGGGCTTTGTTAGGATGGGCACAATTCAGTTTCCAGGCAGGACAGCGATGGTGGCTACCCCGACTCAAACCGCGACCTTTTCCCATTTGCAGTGCAAAGAATGTGGGGCGCAGTACCCTTTGGCGGCGATGCACGTCTGCGAGTTGTGTTTTGGCCCGCTGGAGGTGAAGTACGATATGGCGGCCATTCGCAGGCAGGTGACGCGGGAGGGCATTGAGCGGGGACCCCATTCCATCTGGCGGTATCGGGCGTTTTTGCCGGTGGCCAGCGACCGGCCGCTCGATCTGGGGACAGGGATGACCCCGTTGATTCGGGCAGAACGGTTGGGGCGGCGCTTGGGGCTGCGGAATTTGTGGATCAAAAACGATGCGGTGAATATGCCCACCCTGAGCTTCAAAGACCGGGTGGTGTCGGTGGCCTTGACCCGGGCCAAGGAGTTGGGGTTTACGACGGTAGGCTGTGCCAGCACGGGGAATCTTGCCAATTCAACGGCGGCGATTGCGGCCCATGCGGGGCTGGAATGTTGTGTGTTTATCCCGGCGGATTTGGAGGCGGGGAAAATCCTGGGGACTTTGGTCTATCGTCCGACGGTGATGGCGGTCAAGGGAAACTACGACCAGGTCAACCGCCTGTGTTCGGAGGTGGCCAACAGTCAGGGGTGGGGGTTTGTGAATATCAATCTGCGTCCTTATTATGCCGAGGGTTCCAAGACCCTGGGGTTTGAGGTGGCCGAGCAGTTGGGGTGGCAGTTGCCGGATTGCATTGTGGTGCCCTTGGCCAGCGGTTCCCTATTTACCAAAATCTACAAGGGTTTTCAGGAATTGGTGCAGGTGGGGTTGGTGGCGGACAAACCGGTGCAATGTCACGGTGCCCAGGCCCAGGGGTGCGCCCCGATTGCCCAGGCGTTTGCCGAGGGGCGGGATTTCATTGCGCCGGTGAAACCCCATACGATTGCCAAGTCCATTGCCATTGGCAACCCGGCAGATGGGGTGTATGCCCTGGAGTTGGCCCGGCGCACCGGGGGGCAAATTGCCACCGCCAGCGACCCGGAAATTGTGGCGGGGATTCAGCTGTTGGCGGAAACCGAAGGGATTTTCACAGAAACGGCAGGGGGAACGACGGTCGCCGTCTTGCAAAAACTGGCGCAGGCCGGTCATATTGACCCGGAGGCCCTGACGGTGGTGTACATCACAGGCAATGGGTTAAAAACCCAGGAAGCGGTGCAGGGGGCGCTTGGGGAGCCGTTGACGATTGAGCCGCAGTTGAGCAGTTTTATGCGGGCGTGGGAGCGCTCCCAGACCCTAGAACGGCTGGAATGGCAGCAGGTGCTGGTCTAGCCCCACTAGTAGCGATGCCGGGCCGGGTCAATTTCGATCATAAATTGCAGGCATTGGGTGGGGGTCATGGTCTGGGGGGCAAAGGTGACTTCCCCGGAGTATTTCAGGTAGAGGCGGCGCATTTTTTCGGGGCTATTTTCGTCCAGTTGCACCAGCTTCATGGACCACTCGATGAATTCCCGCTGGAGTACGGGGTCAAAGGCAATCAATTCGACGCTATGGTGGCGGGGGTCCTGCAGGATGCGGTGGTAGGTCTGGCTGATGGCGGGACGACTGCCTTCTAAAACCTGCAAAAACATGCCATTGCCGAAACAGAGCAACCCAGTTAACCCCACCTGGCTATTGTTCACCTCGGATTTGGCCATGATGTCGCGCAAATCGCTGTAGCCCAATTCGGGCACCGCCCGACTCATGTAAATCAGCCGATACAGACCCACAAGCACCTCCGCCGACACCTTTTTTTAGGATAGGCGATTGGGGAACTTCAGCGCAGGGCCTGCCACAACCATTGGGTGAGGGTGACAATGCCCAGGGTAACCAGCGCCAGCACCAAAGACCCCACGCCTAACCGCAGCCCTGCCCCTGGCAGCATCCAGGCCAACAGCAAAAAATTGACCACCCACAGCCCTGCCAGCCAGGGGATGGACAGCCAGGCGCGTCCCCAAAACCACACCCACCCGCCCAGGAACAAACCCAGCAACACACTCACGCCCACCGGTGCGGCCAATTTCACCACCGCAGCCATCACCCACAACCCGGTCACCGCCGCAATCAGAACAATTTGGCCCAGGACGACACGGGCAGTAGGGCGGGGTTGGGGGACAGGCAAAGGGCGCACCACCGGCGGGGGCGACGGGAGCGGGAGGGTGGCAGGACGCAACGGTTTGGAACTGGGGGGCAATTGCACGCGGCGGGGGAGTTGTTGCAACTGCGCGAGCACCTCCGTCGCACTGGCAAACCGTTCCTGCACCCCCGGACGCACCATCCGGTCCAAAATCTGGGCCAGGTGGGAACTGAGATGCACCTTGTCCCGCCATTGCCAGGTTCCCGTGTAGGCGTTGTACAAATCCTCCGGCGGCAACCCGGTCAACAGGCGCAGACAGGTCACCCCCAGCCCGTACAAATCCGTCGAGGGGTACACCTCCCCGCCGTGATACTGTTCCGGAGCTGCATAACCCGTTGTGCCCACCGTGGTCCATTTCGATGTGGCAAACAAATCCCGCACCGCGCCAAAATCCAGCAGGTAAATTTTCCCCTGGCGCTGGCGCATGATATTGGCCGGTTTAATATCCCGATGGACGATATTTCGCCCGTGGACAAATTGCAAAATTGGCAGGATGGCTTTCAATAGCTCGACAATTTTGGTTTCATCAAAAGGGCCTAAGCGCTGCAATTCATGCTCCAAATCCTCCCCGTCAATATATTCCTGCACCAGGTAAAAATGCTCCTGGGTTTCGTGGGGATAGTTCATTTTCGGCACGGTGAGGGGGAAATAGGCGTACAAATCCGGGATGGCATCGTGGTCGTTCCCCAATTTTTGCAACACCGTCGCTTCTCGGGCAAACAACCGCCGCGCCATTGCCACTTCCTCCGCATTCATCCCCTCCGGGCGAAAATGTTTCACCACGCAGTACTCCATATTGGGGAGATAGCGGTCAATCGCCAGAAACGTCGCCCCAAAGCCCCCTTGCCCCAGGGGTTTGATGGGAATGTACGCCCCGGCCAAAATCAAGGGCATCCGACAGGCGCGGCAGTGGATTTGCTCAAGACTGCGGAGTTGCTCCTCGTCAATGTCCACCCGATTGAGCGGGGCCGGGCAACCAGGGCGGGTGCAATACAAATCCATGCCAGAGGAGCGCCAAGCGCGCGTAATGACCCTTGGGCAGCCAACCCAATTACCTGTTATTTTATAGCTCAAACTTGGGCAGCTCTTGCTTGGCCAATCGGCGTGGGCCTAGGTTTCCAGGTATTGCCGGATCACCTGGGCAATGGCAACGCTGGCGCCCGGTTGACCCAAGCGCTTGCGGCCATTGTGGGCAATCAAATTCAGGGTATCCGGGTCAGTGAGAATCTCTTGCAACACCGGCCCGACCGCCTCAGGTTTGTCCACCAGCCGCAGCGAAGGCCCCAGCAACCGCTGTTGGTAGCGGGCAAAACGGGCCGTGTACTGGGGGCCTGGCCCCGGAAAACTCACCACCGGTTTGCCCAAGCCCGCCAACTGTTCCGTCGCCGTGCCTGCCAGGGCAATCCCCGCGTGCGCCCGATGCAGACAGTCGTTGAACTGCCCCTGGGTGACCACCAACCCCACCTCCCCGTAGCCATAGCCCACCCCTGGCCACACCGGCCAGCGATGGCGACGCAAAGCAGCCTGGATCGGTTCCAGGTCCAAACCCGGGGCAATTGCCGCCAGGAAAAGAATCTGGGGGGAGGTCACCGCTTCGACGACCCCCGGCAACGCCTGCAAAATCAAGTCCCAATTCCGGTAGGCCTCTGGTGCGCGAGAACCCGGCAGCAGCACGATCACCAGCGCCTCCGCAAAACCGGGAATGTGCAACCCTCCTTGAGGTTCTAGGGCGTCCATCATCGGGTTGCCCACCCAGGTCACCGGCAGGCGCCAGCGCTTGAGCCAGGTCGTCGTCAGTTCATCCCGGGGAAAGGTCACCAGCGACCGGCGTATGAGCCAGCGTTCCCAGGGATAAAACACCGAACCCGCCCAGCCCTCGCCGCAATGGGTTTTGGGCAAAGGCCCCTGTTCATCCCGGAGATGGTACTCGGATTTGGCGGTCGCCACAAAGATAAACCGCCGCCCACTCTGCCAGGCCAACCACAAGGGCCAAATATCCCCCACCGCCAACACCAGCCCCCGCGGGTTCTGCCGCGCCCAGGCCCGCACCGCCTGCCACTGTTGTCTGACCAACCGCCACAACCCCGCCTGCACATCCTGCGCCCAACCGTTGGACAAAAACCCCCCAGAGGGCAAATTGCGGGCTGGCCCTACCAACGGAATCCCCAGCTGGCGGTAGGTCTGCCCCGTGCCCACCAGCGGCAATGCCCTGAGAACTACATCCGGCTGTTGTCGTTGCAGCGCGGCCAAAATCGTCCCGGCAATCCGGTCCTCCCCATGCCCATTGCTCAAGCACAACAGCCGCATCGCCGCCGTCAACCCTGGGAAATGTACCAGCAGGGATTGAGAGTTATCTGACGATTTCATTTCATTCATTATCGCGAAAATGGGGTCAACGTAAACCGTTAGGGGCCGTCATGAGGCATTGCGGTTCAAGGCTCTTTTGGCAATTGCCGGTCGGGCCAGGGGTGGGAGGGAATGGGCTTGGCCTGCTTGACAAACCAGGCTAAAATGACGGATAAATTGACTGATGCACAGCGCTTCTCACCCGCACCTGTCAAGCTTCTCAACAATAGGGGGATGTATGAAAACGACCTGGCTCCTACCGGGGTCGGTGGGGTGTTGTGTGCTGGCCGTTCCCGCCTACGCTGCCCAGTTAAACAGTTGGCAGTTCCACCCGGATACCTACGTTTTGGAATTTACGACCATCGGCGGGGTGTCTCCCCAAGTGCAGGTATTGGAGCGACCCACGCGGGTAGTGATTGACCTCCCCCGGACCCAATGGCCGACCGGACGGGACATCCAGAATGTGTCGCGGGGGCCGGTGCGCCAGGTGCGGGTGGCCCAGTTTGACGAAACCACAACCCGCCTGGTGATCGAATTTCACCCCGGCACAACCCTACACGCCCACCAGGTAGAGCTACAGGCGGTGGCGCCGGGGCGGTGGCGGTTGCCGTTGCCGGTTGGGACGGCGATGCCCCTACCGGCGGAATTCTTGGCAGCGTCGGGGCCGGGGGCGGTGTTGCGGGGCGTGCGGGTGACGGAGCAGGGCATTTTTCTGCAAACCCAGGGACAAACCAGTGCGACGCGTGTGCAGCGGACGGCCGATGGCCAGCAGGTGTGGGTTGATCTGGGCAATACGGCGCTATCTCCCAGTTATCAATCCCAGCCTTTGCCCCAGTTGGCGTCGTTGGGGGTATCCCATCTCCGGGTCGTACAGGTTGCCAACCGACCGCCGGTGACGCGGGTTATTTTGCAGGTGATACCAGGGCAAACCCAGTGGCAGGTGCAGGTGCAACAGATTGGCCGCCTGGGGGGTGTGCTGTTGGTGCGCGGGGGGGAGACGCCGCCTGTGGTTGTCAATGCGCCCAACCCGGTAACGGCGCCTGACCGGTGGGGGATTGCCGCCGACCCCCAACCCGTTGCCGCCTTGCGCCCGGAGATGCAGCCCCAATCCTGGGCGTTGGGTTCCTTTCCGGTGGAGAATTTCCAGGCCTACACTTCCCCCTTTGGCCCACGCTGGGGGCGGTTCCACTACGGCTTGGATTTGGCGGCCCCGGAAGGCAGCTACGTCCGCAGTTGGTGGGATGGCCGCATCGTGGACATTTTCAACGACGCCAGTTGTGGCACGGGTATGGTCATCCAGTCGGGGCAGTGGGAGCACATCTACTGCCACTTGCGGGGCCGGGCGGCCAGGGATAGCCAGGGGGTGTACTTGCATGACCCGAATAGCGGGTTGAACATTCGCCAGGGGCAGTGGGTCACCGCCGGTCTGCGGATTGGCCGGGTGGGGATGACCGGGCGCACGACAGGGCCGCACCTCCATTGGGGCTTGCGTTATGCCGGGCGGTGGATTGACCCGGCGGTGGTGTTGCGGGAAATGTATGCCCAGCAAAACCGGGAGCGCACCCTCTCCCAGCAGGCTTCCTGAGCCTAGGTTGGCAGGGTGGGGCATTCCTCACTCTGCCACCTGGTAGCGAATCCGCCAAGGTGCTCCCCAACGCCCCCAACTTTCTTGGTTAAACGGGGGCAACCAATGCCGAATCCACGCGCGTTCCCACTGCCGCCGCAACCGGGTTGTCTGGGGTACTTGCCAATCAAACACCCAGTGAATTTGGGTGGGCCATTGGTGGCGACGATGGGCATCTAGGTAATGACTGAGGTAGGTTTTGCAATCGTGCTGTCCCTGCCAGCGCTGGTGCAGATTGGCCGTTTCCCCGATGTACAAAATCAACGGCGCGGCCTGGTCAATGACGAAATAAATACAGGGTTCGCCGGGCACTCCTGGCTTTGGCCTGCGGAAAAAGTGGTCGCTCTGGCGGGGTAGTGCAAAAGGGTTGCGCAGGGGTGGGTCGCCGGGTGTAGCCCACAAATCCGTTTGTTGGTAGGACTCGGCAATTTGTTGCTGCTGGTAGTTAATAACGTTTTGTTTCCACTGGCGCAGTTGTTCCCCTGCCCAAACCACGGGGAATTGGCCGGTGCGATAAACTCCTGGCACCGTCAGGGCGCGCCATTGTTGGGGGGTAAAGACGTTGGTTTGCTCGGACATGGCAGCGCCTGCGCTTGCGGGATGATCAGGGCATCGTTATACTAAAAATACACGCAAGGGGCGGCAGTCGGGTCAACAACCACAGCGGCGAGGGGGGCAGGCTTATGGGATTGGGAAATATCTTTCGCGGCCAACTGATAGATGTCATTGAATGGTTGGACAACACCAACGATACGATGGTGTATCGTTTTGAGCGGTTTAACAATGAAATCAAACAGGGGGCAAAATTAATCGTCCGTCCAGGGCAAATGGCCGTGTTTGTGAATGAGGGTCAGGTGGCGGATGTCTTCCAGGAAGGCACCTATGAACTCTACACCCGCAACTTGCCGATTTTGAGCACCCTGAAGGCTTGGGGCTACGGGTTTAATTCTCCCTACAAGGCAGAAGTTTATTTCTTTAGCACCCGGAACTTTACGAATTTGAAATGGGGGACACAAAATCCGATTATTCTGCGGGATGCGGAATTCGGTTCGGTGCGGGTGCGGGCGTTTGGTTCCTATGCGATAAAAGTCAAAGACCCGCAAAATATGCTGCAAAATTTGGTGAGTACGGATGGGTTGTTTAAGGTTAACGAAATCAGCAACCAAATCCGTAATGAAATTGTTTCTAGCTTTGCATCCTGGTTGGGCAAAAGTAGAATTCCGGTGTTGGATTTGGCGGCGCAGTACCGGGATTTGGGGACAAAAATTCGCACGGAAATTCAACCGGATATTGACCGGTTTGGGTTGGAGTTGACCCAGCTTTTGATCGAAAACATTTCCCTGCCGCCGGAGGTGGAAGCGGTACTCGACAAGCGCACTTCGATGGGAATTGTGGGGGACATGAACCAGTACACGCAATACCAGGCGGCCAATGCCCTGGAAGCGGCGATGACCCATTCCCGGGCGAGTAATCCGGCGGTGGACTGGGGTGTGGGGATGGCGATGGGGCAACGGTTGGCCAGCAGTTTGGGACCTGTCCAGCCGCCCCCAGCGAGTCCGGTGATGCCGCCGCCTCCGGATGCCCAGGTGTGGCATGTTTCCCGGAATGGGCAGAGCTTTGGGCCTTTTTCTCTGGAACAGTTGCTCCAGCAGGGGGTGACGGCGGATACCTATGTGTGGAAAGCGGGGATGGCCGCCTGGATGAGAGCAGGGCAAGTGCCGGAGTTGGCCAGCCGTTTGGGGATGATGCCGCCGCCCCCGCCACCTGCCTAACCGTTGCGCAGAGGGTAAACCGATGACTGCACCCAAGAGCCAGACGCCCACCTATCACGCCTGTCCGCAGTGTGGGGCGAAGGGGCTGGAATTTGCCCCACAGTTGCAGAAGTTGCAGTGTACCTACTGTGGCTGGCAGACGGAGGTGCCCCGGACGGAAGAGGAGATTCACGAGTATTCCTACGAGTTCTTTTTGCAGAAGGCGGACAACCAGCAGGTCACCCTCACGGAACAGGAGATTCAGTGTCCCAGTTGTGGGGCGATAACCACCTTTGACCCGCGCCATGTGGCTGACCTATGTGCGTTTTGTGGCACGTATTTGAATGTCCAGCCCCGGACGAGCAACCCGCTCATTGCCCCCCAGGCCGTGCGCCCCTTTGCTGTGCCGCGCGAGCAGGCGTCTGGGCGACTGTTGCAGTGGTTGGGTCAGCATTGGTTTGCCCCCAACGACCTCAAGCAGTTGGCGCAACCGGAGCGTCTCCAGGGCATTTATTTACCGTTTTGGACGTTTGATAGCCATACCCGCAGTTTTTACCGGGGTGAACGAGGGGAATACTACTACGAGACGGAAACCTATCGGGATTCGGATGGGGAATTACAAACTCATGAGGTGCGCCGTACCCGTTGGTACAGTACTCAGGGCTGGGTGGAGCGGTTTTTTGACGATGTGTTGGTGCCTGCGACCCGCTCGGTGCGGACCCGCCCCTTGGAACGGTTGATGGGGTGGAGCTATTCCCCCTCCGACTTACGAAGCTATTCCCCGGCTTTTTTGAGTGGCTATCGGGTGGAGCGCTATCAAGTGCCCTTGCGGGAAGCCTTTGCCCAGGCGCAAAAGAAAATGGATGCGGTGATTCGGGAAGATGTGCGACAGGATATTGGCGGGGATGAACAGCGCATTCACAGCATCAAAACCCAGTACAATGCCGTTACGTTTAAGCATGTGCTTCTGCCGGTGTGGTTGTTCAGTTATCGCTATCGGGGCAAAGTCTATCAGGTGATGGCCTGTGGGGTGACGGGGAGAATCCTGGGCGACTACCCGCTGAGTATTTGGAAGGTGGCCTTGGCGGTGATCGTGGGGTTAATCGTCGCCGGGATCGCGTTGTGGGCAATTCTCGAAGCTGAACAAGAACCCCAATGGGAGCCGCCCCGTCAGGAACAGGGTTACACACTCCCTAAACCGTCTGCAGTTGGACAGCCGGACGCAGGCTGAGGGTAAAACAGGTTTGCCCATCTCCACTGGTGACGGTAATCTGTCCGCCCAGTCGTTCCACCAAGCCTTTGACCAAAGCCAAGCCCAAGCCTGTGCCCCCGTACTGCCAGCGGTCGTACTGGGGAATGCGGTAGAACTTCTCGAAAATGCGCTGGTGTTCGCTGGGGGGAATTTCGACGCCGGTGTTGACCACCTGCACCTGCACGGTGTCCTCAGTGGCAAAGGCGCGCACGAAAATCTGTTCCCCCGGCGGGGTGTACTTACAGGCGTTGGTGAGCAATTCATTGATAATCCGTGTCCAGATGGTATTTTCCAGTAAAACTGGCGGCAGGGGTTCGGCTAAGTCCAAATGCAGAGTTTGTTGCTGTTGGGCGGCACGTTCTGCAAAAGGGGCAACCAGCGCAGGTAACGACACCCGCAAATCCAGCGGTTCCCCCACCGGACAGGTAGAACTGGACTCCAGCCGCGCCAAATCCAAAAGGTCATTTACCAGGTCAATTTCCCGTTGGGTTTCCTTCTTGAGAATAGTTAGGTATTTGACCAAAGGAGCTTCGGGGTCGTTTGGGAGCACATTCTGACGTTTTAGTGCCAATTCCAGCATCTTGGTCGCCATTTGGATATTCGTCAGCGGGGTGCGTAATTCGTGGGACACCGTACTGACAAAATCATCCTTGAGCTGGTTGAGGCGAGTCAATTCCCTGATTTGCAGTTCGGCAAATTTCTGGTCGGTCACATCCACCATCACCGAAATCAGCGACAGATGGGTGGCGCTAAAACGACATTGCACCATGATCGCTTCGTGTAACCACAATACCCGACCGGTGGGATGGTCGTAGCGGTAATAAATCCCCACCTGCGGTTCTCCCTCCAGCAGTTTGCGCCAGGCGGGTAGGACTTCACCCTGCCAATCCTCCGGGAAAATCCGCTGTTGCCAAAGATTGGGCTGTTCAGACAACGTGTTGATGGGATAACCCAACAGTGTCTCCGTATAGGGACAAAGGTACTCCCAAACGAAATGCTCGCCCGGTAATAACTGCCAATGGATGATACTGGCTGGAGAATTATCCAATATAAAACTTAATTGTCGTTGGGAAGCCTGCAACTGTTCATGGATTTCCGCCCGGTGAATGGCAATTGCCAGGTGTTCGCTCAGCCGTTGCGCTAAAGTAACTTCTTCCTCATGCCAGGGGGA